>JAEZIB010000043.1 GCA_023416275.1 Bacillota bacterium
CAAATATATATTGATAAAATAAAAGCAATAGTAAATGGATTGCAGGGCAATGATTTGAATGAGGTTTATAAAAGAATGGTTGATAAAATTATTATATACAAAGACAAAACTTTAGAACTATATTTATCATGTTTGCCGAATTCTATAAAAATCCGATATAATTCAATGAGTAGAGGAGAGAATTATAAAGTGGTATATGAGCTTATTGAAGAATAGTTAATGTGAATTACTCAAACTTCCCACATAACAAGTCTATCGGCGGGAGATCTATCAATGTTTTGTTGCCAAAAGTTTTGTCGTAGAAATAATTTAAATAGTTGGTAGTATATAGAAGAATTAGGAATTTATGCTTTACACCTTCAACATCCATGATTTATAGTATACTAAAACCTATATCGTGTCGGCTATTGAGTAAAAAAGCGAGGTAATCAACTAATCTATGTAATAATTTCTAACTCAACTTTCCTCTCCAGCCTAAAATTTTAAACTAGAAAAGTTAAGTGAAATAAGAAGTCTTTTTCAAAATCAAGTGGTACCTTATGGATAATATAATAGGTACAGAAGAATTGGGGCATATGGAGATGGTTTCCTCCATCGTTTATCAACTTACACAAGGATTAACTATAGACGAAATAAAAGCAAGTGGTTTTGATACCTATTTTGTAGATCATACAACAGCTTTATATGCTATAGCTGCATCAGGTGTGCCGTTTACAGCAGCAGTATTTCAATCAAAAGGAGATACCATAACTGATTTAACTGAGGATTTAGCTGCAGAGCAAAAAGCCAGAACCACTTATGACAATATTCTCCGTTTTGCTGATGACCCAGATGTAAGAGATCCAATCAAGTTCCTCCGTGAAAGAGAGATTGTACACTTCCAGCGCTTTGGCGAAGCTTTGAGAGTTGCTCAAGAAAAAATGGATTCAAAGAATTTTTATGCTTTCAATCCTCAGTTTGATAAGAAATAGCATCAGCTAATTCATGCAATTATTTCTAATTCAACCCTCCATTGATAAGTTTGACCACTTACAATATATAGTTTATAAGTTTATGAAATTATATACTGTATATTTTATTATCAAAAGGCTGAATAGTAACTAACTTTGTAATGGTTTTGCAAAAGTAATAATGTGCTGTTGATAGTGATATGCTTCCTTGTGATAGATTACTTAATTAGCAGAGTTATCTATCACAGGGGGCGCTCTATATGATATAAAGTACTTTTTTATTTTTGTATAAGGCCTCTAGTTCTTCTGAGAAAAATTCTTTTATTTCATCTATAATATCTTTTGGATATACATATTTACCGTAACCGAATTGTCCATACTTAAATTTGCGTTCTTCATCCTCCATGGGCAAATTGCTTTCAGGAAAAACCTGAAGTATTCTGTTTTTGGCTATTGTTGTATATCTGTGAGATATTATTTCAAAGGTTACAGGGTATTTTAAGTAATCTGGGAGCTTACTGCTTAAATTTAGCAAAAGGTCATGATAATCTTTTTTCCAGTCATGGTAGATAAATACTGGTGCAATTAAAAATCCTATAGGATATCCAGCCTTAGCTGCTTTAATGCCCGCTTCTATTCTTTTGTCACTAGAAGCAGTAAAATGCTCATACTTATCTATAATAAAAGAGGTATTAATGCTAAATCGTATTTCAGTATGGCCATTATGCTCTAAGTCAAGTAAGGTATCTACATCATTATACTTTGTTACAAATCTGAATCTGGTATTTTCATTCTTTCCAAAAAATTCTATAGATTTCTGCAGAGAATGAGTATAGGGCTCTACTGGTACAGGGTCTGATGTGGCTGCTCCCTCAAATATAGATATCTCAGGCAGTCTATCATTAGTATAACTTTGAGCTTGATTAAGAATATCTTCTATATTTGCATGGATTTTTACAAAGGGCTTATCTCCTAATTGAGTATTCAAGTAGCAATACTCACATTGCCCCATACATCCCGATACCAATGGGAGCTGATAGTGGGCAGAAGGCTTGCAGGATTGGAATTTTAAGCTCTTTTTTATGCCAACTACCAGAGTTTTTTTACCTTCTCTATACTGAGAAAATAAATCTTCACCTGGAATGTGGGTCTTAACTTTGTTAGTATTAGAATTAATAATTTCAATATCAGCCTTATCTTTGAACTGGTTATAAATATTCCTGCCCATTTCATATTCTAGTGAATTGTTTTCAAAAATAATTCTTTTAGGTATAAACATTGTTCTCTCCTAGGTAAATCTATTAACTGCTTCAAACATCTATTGCTTTCAAATCTAAAAATTGCTATATCCCAAACGATTATTTGGGCGTCAAAACACTGTTAAGTATCCATTACCGATAAGCTTTTATTTGGGGAAGTTGAGTTATAATAATTGTTTGCAGTATGAAGAGAATATATACAGAAGTTATATGTTTATTGGCTTAATATATGTAAGTGTATATGTTTAAAGTCTGCCTAAATATTATTTTTTGTGGACAGACAATATTTACTGAACTCTCTCATAGACTAGAAAGGTACACTATTTTTGGAGTATTGATATTATACTCTCTGACTTATGTCATGCTTCATTATTGTAGGAGGTGCCTTGCTTGGTAGAGATGCTATTTCCAGCAATTGTTAGTGGACTGCTAAACAACCTATTCCTCATGCTGGGCTACGTTTCAAATGTGAATTCCTTTCCTCAGCCATTAAATTCTGAGGAGGAAATGTACTACGTTGAGGCATATAAAAATGGCAACGAGGAAGCAAGGAATGTTCTGATTGAGAGAAACTTAAGGCTTGTTGCACACATTGTAAAGAAATATGGCTCTTGTGGCAATGATAGCGATGACCTTATTTCTATAGGTACAATAGGATTAATAAAAGCAATATCAACCTTCAACATGGATAAGGGTACTCGTCTTGCAACTTATGCTGCTAGGTGTATTGAAAATGAGATTCTAATGCAGATTAGAGCTACTAAAAAGATTCAAAATGAGGTTTCACTACAAGACCCTATTGGAGTGGATAAGGAAGGCAATGAGATAACATCTTCATGTTATACACAACATGTTTTTTATGCTAATAAGCCCATTCCGGATATTATTTTTTAGTAACATCTAATTTTAGGATAAATTTTTATTTTGAATTCATCCACCTTGGCATCAGGTTCCTTATTATATCCAACCTTATCTAATACAGATTTAAGTAGTGAATTTTTGTCCTTAGGTGATTCGATTTTGTAATAAGCGTCCAGTATGTTCCTCAGCATTGTAATATATTCAGTGCTTTGGCTAGTGGATGCTTTTATTTGTAATAATTGATTTTTAGATGCCTCGATAGCTGAATTTAATAGTTTAAGTTTTTCCTGAATGAAATTTAGTCTCTCAGTAAAGGTGGCAATATCATAAACTCCTTGTTCAAGAAGATCATAGGTCTTTATTCGTTGCTGTTCTAAAGTTTTGCATTCATTCTCAAGATTACTTATATTTTTTTCCAGCAAAGCAGACTCTACATTTGATGTTTTCTTGTTTTTCTTTTTTGAAGCATCAACCAGCAAGTTATTATAATATTTTTCTAGCTCATTTAAAATTAAATCTTCAACACTTTTAAAAGCATTGCTCTTTTGACCACAGTTTTTAGGGCACATGACCCTTGGAGGTTTACCAACCACTGGACGTTTAACCATTTTAGCACCACATTTATTGCAGATCAATAAACCTGCAAGAGGATTTGTAACGCCGTTTTCAAGCTGATAAGGAACATGGTATTTGCCAGCAAGGATTTCCTGTGCTTTGTTAAATAATTGTTCTTCTATTATTGCTGGATGTTTGCCTTCACTGATTATCCATTCATTCTTGGGACGTGTATAGGAGTCTCTTTTTTTGCCAGGGGTTTTGCTCTTTTTGATGCATTTTTTCCTCCAAACTATTTTTCCTATATATACAGGATTTTTTAAGTACGAGGTTATACTGGATTTATCCCATTTTCTACCTGTATAAGACTTTATGCCTAGCCTATCAAGCTCATTTACTATTTTACTGCAGCCCATATTTTTATTAACATACCAGTCAAAAATCATTTGAATTACCTTGGCTTGTTCTGGGTTTGGTTTTAAAGTTCTCGTTTTTTTATCTACTTGAATGATATCATAGCCATATGGAGGAATAGTACCAATATAATTTCCTTCCTTAACAGACTCCATTCTTCCTCCCTGAAGTCGCTTGTTTATCATCTTGTATTCTTTACGACTCATAAAAGCTTCAAATTCACTGTATTCTTCGTCAAATTCATCGTTAAGGTCGTATATCTTCTTTGGCGTAATAATCTTAGTATTTGACTTCTTAAAGGTTTTTAAAATGATTCCCTGCTCTTCCATATCACCACGCCCTAAACGCTGAATATCCATAACAAGAACACCTTGACACAGACCTGCTTCAACGTCCTTTAATACTTCAAGCATAGCTGGACGGAAAAAAAGCTCTTCTCCAGAGACAAGCTCCTCATGAATTTTGTGGATGGTATAGTTTTCTTCTTTGGCTAGACGAAGTAAAACCTTACGGTGACGGGCAAGAGTTTCACCCTGACCGAGGGTTTTCTCAACTTCTTCATCTGCCCTGGATTTTCGTAAATATATATCTACAATTAAAGTATCTTTTGTCATAATTACCTCTCATTTAGTGAAAACATCTTTACTGGAAAAAATTATATCATTTTCTTTGTAGTAAAGTCCATGTTTGTAAAAATTCAAAAATGAGCAATAATGCTAATTTTTTAAATTTTGTTGTTATACATCCCTTAAAAATTACTTTATTTATAGACTAAGCTTTCGAGGAGTGACATAAATGAAAACAAAAGCAGCATTGCAAAAAAAGCCTCAACAGTCTGTAAGCACGGTAAGTAAGAAAGTGCAAAAGCAACCAAATACGGTAAAAAAAGAAATGCAGCCTAATGTTAGAACAACTGATTATAAAAAAATGGAGGAGATAATTCTTACAGATCCTGATTCTTTAACTCGTGAGGAGTTTCTGTTTTTTCAGAGTGCTGTAGGATATCGCCGTGCAATTCAGCTATTGAACGAAGGTAAACGACGTAAACAGCTAAGGAAAATGGAGGGTACAGGAAGGAAAGTAAGAAGTCTTCAACAAAATCAAGAGCAAGAAACAAATGGTACTAAAGAAAAGAAGGTTATTCAAAAACAAAAATTATCACAAGTTAGTCAAAAAAGCGAAAATGAACCTGTTCAGAAGAGAGCATCAGGAAAGAATACATCTTCTTCCACAAGTTTGCCAAAAAATTTGAAGTCTGGACTTGAAAAGCTATCAGGTATTGACCTATCAGATGTAAGTGTACATAAAAATTCCGATAAGCCACAGCAAGTGGGCGCGTTGGCATATACCCAGGGAAACAATATTCACTTAGCTCCTGGACAGGAAAAGCACCTTCCCCATGAAGGTTGGCATGCTGTACAGCAAAAGCAGGGAAGAGTAGCCCCTACATTGCAGATGAAATCAGGTACTCTTGTAAATGATGATGCTGGACTTGAAAAAGAAGCAGATATTATGGGGAGTAAGGCAGTTAAAGAAGCAGATATTAAGGGCAGTAAGGCTATAAGAGCAGAATCGCAAACAGATACGATACAGTTAAAAAAATCTAATAATATTCAGCAGCGAAATAAGGCAGCTGTTCCGGATAATCCTGTAGATACTTATATACCTCCAACAGATGCATTTCCAATGTATATAAAAACTGTAGGCGCTGGTCAAAAAATGGCTGGTCCCCCCATTAATGATTACGTTAAAATGTATGTAAAGGAAACCATGGGCAACTATCAAAAGATTTATTTTCCTGAACCAGAAGTATTTGCTGCAAATACTGCTTTAACAGCTATTACAACATACTTATATCAACCTAAAGATGCTGTTCAAGCAATATTAATTGCGGCAGGTGTACTTGTATCAGGATCAGATTATATAAGTAGCTCTGTAGCTTTATATAGAAGTTGTAGATTCTCATTTTATGCAGCACGTGAAGGTTATGCTTATGACCCAGCACTAAGAGCAGATGTAAAAGTTTATCCTAACTATTCTTATGGAGAACTCACTGGTGGATATGATAATACCGGGCACTGGAAATGGATAATCTCATCTTATCCTTCAGCTTTTTCTGTCTCAAACAATACTATTTATAGTAAGGTTTTTGAGTTATATACTAAGGATATTTATGCGAAGGGAGTGTGGACTTCATACTCTCCTGATAATAATTCAGGACTTGAAAAAAAAGCGAATGTTAAGGGGAGCAAACCTATGAAAGTAGGAACACAAAAAAATACGAGCCATTTAAAAAAATCTAATAATCTTCAGCAGGGAAATAAGACAGCTGTTTCGGATAAGCCTGTAGATAAATATAGACCTCCAACAGCTGACTTTCCTATGTATACAAAAACTGTAGTTGGCGCTGGTCAAAAAATGGCTGGTTCCCCCATTTATGATTATGTTAAAATGAATGTAAAGGAGACCATGAACAACTATCATAAAATTTTACTAAGTCCAGTATTTTTCGCTTCCGGTACTCTTTTAACAATAATTTCAGCAGTGACTTGTTGGCCTATGTCTTTGCTTAACATAATATTAACTGCAGCAGGTGTACTTATATCATCATATGATTATATAAGTAGCGCTATAACTTTATATAAAAGTGCTATATTCTCATTTGATGCAGCACGTGAAGGTTATGCTTATGACCCAATACAAAAAGCAGATGTAAAAGTTCTTCCTAACTTTTCTTATGGAAAACTCTCTGGTGGATATGACAATACCGGGCACTGGAGATGGATAATCTCATCTTATCCTTCAGCCTTTTCGCAAACAAACGAAACTATATATAGTAAAGTTTTTGATTTGTATACTAAGGATGTTTATGCACATGGAAAGTGTACTTTATATTTTCCGGATTAAAGTGGTATTAGGCAAACCATATTAAATTTGTAATATGCAATTAAAACCAATATTACAAGTAATATTTTGTATCAGTACATTAAGTAGAGGGGTTGTTTCGAAACAAAACACTTAATATTGGAGAAACAACTCCCTTTTTTCTGATAATTTAATTAAATAACTGAAAATAAAAAGTCTGATGGTAGCATCGTTTATGTGTTACCAGTAAAAAGAACTCGGCTATTTTTAACCCAGTGCTTCAAGTTTATTTTACACGTCTCATTATAATTTCTTCCTGTTTTGAAACTTCTTTTTCAATTCGATCAAGCTTTTCTGTATTCTGCTTATATCCATCAAACAGGGCTTCTATTTTAGGTACTAAATCATTTTCAAGCTTTACAATATCAGTTTTATCAGCCTTTTCGTCTAGCTTTTTGTTGACTAACTCAAACTTTTTGTTGACTAACTCAAACTGCTGCTTCATTTCCGCATACATTTTTTCCATCAAATCAAAAACTTTATCTTCCATAGGACTCACACTCCTTTAAAATATATTATATCATGCAAGCACTAACTATAGTTAAAAAAATTTCAATATTATCACTAAAACTTTTGTATTTCCTTTCCGATGATATCAACAAAAAAGCCACGTTTGTGCTTTTTATACTGTTCTTCTTGGGTACAATCAGTAAGCCCTCTTTCAATAGAAAAAAGCTTTTCTTAAAAAGTCATTAAAAATGACAAAATAAATTGACATATAATCATATAATTGTTAAAATATAAAAGTAAATATATTTACTTATCTGTTTAAAGCTTAAATAGAGCTATTGATTATTATTGTCTTGGGAGTTTTGATACGGAGTTTGTGTCATAAATAATAACAAAAATATGCGAGGTAACAGTATCTTTAGTACAGTAATTATGATAATAACCTATTTAGCCTTATGTAAAAAAACTTTGATTAAATTTTAAGTATTAACAACAGAAACAAAGTTTTAAAGATGTCTACAAAATTTAACGAAAAGGAGAGCAAAATGAAAAAAGTAGATAAGCATTCATGGCCCATTTTAATAATTTCAGATCAACTCGGTATGAAAAATGATACAGGTAAATGGTTAGATAGATTAGTGGAAATTCTTCATGTTGAACAGAACTGTTCAACTATACTTTCATCCTCGTATAGTGATGCATGTGATATTATCAAATCGAGGGAAGATTTGGGTACGATTTTATTGGATTGGGATCTTCAAAACGATGGAAAGAAGACAAGCATAAAGAATAATATGTGGTTAAAGGATAGAATTCCAAAATATAAACAAAATGGTTTCGCTCAAATTCATGAATTTCCAATTGCTTTAGTAGAACTAATCAGAAAGTACAATCACTATATACCCATTATGTTAATGACTGTGCAGGGGACTGTAGAGGATATTCCAAATGCTATCTTCAGTAAAGTTAATGGAACAATATGGAAATTTACAGACACTTATGAATTTTTATCAGGAAGAATTGAAAGGAGTGTTATTGACTATTCAAAAAACGTTATTCCGCCGTATTTCAAGGAATTAATCAACTATGTCAATGAATATAAATATGCATGGCATACACCTGGTCATATGGGTGGTCAGGGATTCCTTCGAAGTCCTTCCGGAACAGCTTTTCACAAGTTTTTTGGAGAGGACGTTCTAAGGGCGGATTTATCGGTATCTGTTCCTGAACTGGGTTCACTGTTGGATCACAGCGGATTGGTTGGCGAAGCCGAAGGATATTCGGCCAAAGTATTTGGAGCAAGTGAAACCTTTTATGTTCTAAATGGTACTTCAACAGTTAATCAGATTATTTGGAGAAGTGAAGTAGCTGCAGATGAATTCACTCTTGTTGATCGTAACTGCCATAAATCTTTAAATTACGCAATGGTTATTACCAATGCCCGTCCGGAATATATGATACCAATGAGAAATAAAATGGGAATCATAGGACCTGTGGATTTCAGCAAAATTCCACATGATAAAAAGGACTATTATAAGATGTCAGCTTTAACCAATTCAACCTATGACGGAGTTTGCTATAATGCAGTAAAAGTTGCTGGAAAATTGGATTGCGCTCAAAATTGGCACTTTGACGAAGCCTGGTATGCCTACGCTAAATTCCATCCGGTTTATAAAGATCATTTTGCAATGGATGTGGCATCGCAGGATAAAAAATTAATATTTGCTTCCCATTCTACTCATAAACTCCTTACCGCCTTCTCGCAAGCATCAATGTTACATATTAAACTACCTCAAAATATCCTGAAAAACCAAGCTGAAAAAGAGCTGTTTACAACTCGTATGAACGAGTCTTATATGATGCACAATTCAACATCACCTCAATATAATATGATTGCCTCCCTTGAAGTTGCTACGAAAATGATGGCAGATAACGGAGATATTATTTTTGATGATATAATAAAAGAATCTATTGAACTTCGGCGCAAGATACAGTCTATAAAAGATGAACAGGCTAATCATTTTGATTCTAAAAAGAGTTGGTTCTTTGGATTATGGCAGCCGAATATTTTTGACAGCGATAAAACTGAGGAAGAACTAACTAAGCAGGAAAATTGGATTATTGGTCCTGAAACTAAAAAATGGCATGGTTTTGATATCAATGATTCCTATGCAATGCTGGATCCCACGAAGTTGACATTCACATGTCCTGGCTTTGATGCCAATAATGGACTTAAGAAGAATATAGAAATTGCTATTCCGGCTGCAGTTGTAACTAATTATTTAATAGACAAGGGCATCGTATGCGAAAAAACCGACTATTATTCCTGGCTGCTGCTCAACTCAATAGGAACGACGAGAGGGAAACAAGGTACTTTGATTGCCGAGCTATTAAAGTTTAAGCAGCTTTATGATTCAGATGCTCTATTATCTGAAGTATTCCCAGCTCTTGTTGAAAAGTATCCTAAAGCGTATAATAATAAGACTTTGAAACAACATTGCAAAGATATGCACCAGCGTATTTGTGAGCTGAAGCTGATGGATGACATGGCTGAAGCCTTTGAATATATCCCAAAACAAGTCTTTACACCAGCAAAGGCATATAGTGGAGTTGTTAAGAATCAAGTCAAGTATATGACACTAGGTGAAATTCAAGAAATGCTTAAGGAAAAAGACAAGGATTGTATTGCCGGCGTCATGATAGTGCCATATCCACCAGGCATTCCTATGTTGATGGGTGGGGAATCCTTCAAATATGTTTTTGAGGATTATAAAAATAAAGATAACGAAAAGTGGATAGAAAAAACAGCAGTATTGGATTATTTAATTAAACGCCAGACTTTTGAAAACGAATTCCCGGGGTATGAAGGAGATATTCATGGCATTGAGAGGGAAATAGGGAAAGATGGCAAGACACATTTTAAAACGCTGGTATCAACAATGGAAAGGTAGGATTAATTATGTGTACAACAATGATAGTAGGAAAAAATGCAACCAAGGATGGCTCAGTTATTGTCGCTCATTCAGATGATGATATAGATGATGGTCGCATTATAAGAGTTCCGTCGTTAAATATGTCGACCAGAAATGTTTATTATGATAACGCCAGTTTGGGCTTAAATCCCCTATATAATTCCACTGAAATAAGAAGATATATAGGCAAAGATCGTGGCAATGGATATGATACCTTGAATGAAGGGTATGCACCAAGTGTTCCCCTCGGAAATATTCCTGGTCACAATAGCAGTACATATGCTTATTTTGATTCAAGCTACGGCATCATCAATGAAAAAGGACTGATGATTGGGGAATGTACCTGTGGTGCAAAATGTACACCCGAGCCAGATCCAAACAAGAGGATTTTTTATAGTGCCGAATTGTCTAGAGTGGCTTTGGAACGCTGTACAAAGGCTCGGGAAGCGGTTGAGCTGATTGGAAGTTTAATTTTGAAATATGGTTATTATGGTACAGGTGAAACACTTTTACTAGGCGATGCAGATGAAGGTTGGGTTATGGAAATGTGTGCCTATGAGGTGGATGGTACTTCGGGTATATGGGTTGCACAACGAGTTCCTGACGATGAATTTTTTGTGGCTGCTAATGAATTCAGAATAAGAGATATTTATAAAAATGAAAAAGACCAAAAACAATTAATCCAGTTGGAATGTGGCTATTTTAATTCATTGAGTGAAACAGGGGAAGAGCGCAGTGACTTAATTTACTCATCAAATCTATTTGCCGCTTGCCAAAAAGCAGGCTGGATTAAGGAGGATGAAGATTCAATTGACTGGCTTCCAACAGTTTCATACGGAGAGTATTCTCATCCATACTATTCTTTGCGAAGAGTATGGCGTGCTTTTTCAAAGGTTGCTCCACTTTTAAATTTACCTGCAAAGGTAGAAGACGGCTATACACGTGCATATCCGTTTTCTGTTAAGCCTGAGGAAAAACTATCTGTTTTAGCGATAGCTGACATATACAGAGATAGTTATGAAGGGACTGAGTTTGATCAGACGATTGGGATAGGCGCAGGGCCATTTAGAAATCCTGTAAGGTATGAGGTCAATCCTGACAAGGGCGATTCCAATAATTTAAGTGTTTTCAAGCCTGTTGGAGCATGGGAAAGAACTATTTCAATATACCGCTGTGGTACCCTTTGGATTAATCAAGGTATGTATGTCAATAATCAGCAGGAAGCAATTTCCTGGATTGGTCTGGATCGCCCTGCTACAAATTGCTTAATGCCTATCCATAGTTCAGTGCCAGAGCTACCTTCAAAGCTTGAGACTATGAATCTTCTTGAGTTCGAATTTAACGGAGATAGTGCTTGGTGGGCTTTCAATTTTGTGGCTAATTACGTTAATTTAAATTATCAGTATATGATACGCGATCTAAAAGTTCTTCAGCAAAAACTTGAACGTGAAGCTGAAGAAACGGTACAAAAATTAATCGATGAAAAATGTATGGATAAGCTCACTGAATTCAGTAGCAGTCATTTTGAAAAAGTTGTGAATGAGTGGTGGAAATTGGCAACCAGGCTTATAGTCAAGTATAATGACGGTTGCACCACCACAGGGCCAACCTCAATCATGAACAGGATTGATTATCCAAAGGCATGGCTTTCCAAGGCAGGTTATTTTGATGGCCCTACGCAGTACTAAAACAGAGGAGGCAGGAGCATGACAGAAGCTACTGGAATTAAAGAGTTATTTGGCTGTGATGATGTGTATGATTACTTTAATGGAATAACCAGATTAGACCACCCTTCCGGTAATCAAAATCCGGACGATGATAGGAATGAAGACCCGGTTAGGGCTTATGTAATCAGTGAAGCAAAAAAACTTAAAAATACACAGGTTGTTTTATACAACGAAAAGGCTACAGAATTAGGTCAAAGAGATATTGTATTATTACGTCCTGGGATGGGGAATTACAAAGATAAGAAACCAATTATCCTGCAGGGTCATATGGATATGGTCTGCAATCCAGACAACATGAAATTCCCGTTAAATCTATCCGTAGTGGAAAAAGATCAGGCCTTCTGGCTGAAAGCCAAGGACAAAACCGGGATTGATTCCACCCTTGGTGCAGATGATGGTATAGGAGTTGCAACAGCACTTGCTCTGCTTAAGGATGAAAGTCTTGAAAAATACCCGATAGAATGCCTTTTTACCGTTCAAGAAGAAACCGATATGGGCGGTGCGATGGGCTTTGATATTAAGTATTTAACTGGCGATAAGATGTTGAATCTGGATTCGGAAAATCTACCCATAATCGTTTACGGCAGTGCCGGAGGGTGTGATACGAAATATACCCGCCTGAATATGCCGACCAGTGTACCGTCAGATATGGGATGGGTAAAGCTGGGTTTAAAGGATTTGAAAGGTGGACATTCAGGTATTGATATCAACAAGCACCGTTTGAACGCAATTAAAGCACTTGCAGCGTTTTTAGCTGAGAATTTAAACAAATTTTCTTTTTATCTTCAAGGATTTGACCGTCTGGATTCAAAAACAGATAATTCAATTCCTGCCGAAGCCTGCGTAGTTGTTGGTGTTCAGAAAAATCTGGCACAAGTTCTGGTGGATAAATTCAACCAATATGCATCAACCTTAAAGGATGAGGAGCAATTATTAAAGCCATGCCAATATCAAGCAGAAGAATTGTCCTTAGGCAATCAGGAAAGCTTAGATATTCATGGAACACAGATTTTTATTAATATTTTAAATGATCTACCAACTGGTGTAATCTTGGAACAGCAAGGTTTGGTTATCACTTCAACTAATTTGTTTCAAGCCAATATAAAAAAACAGAACACTGGCTGGGATATTGAAATTGGCTCTTCAAACAGAAGTTCAGATGAAGAATCCTTTTTAAAACTGCTTGCCCAGCTGAAAAAAACAGGTGAGAAGTATGGTTTCACAGTTAACCTTGAAATTGACCGCTATCCTATGTGGCAGCCAGATGACGATAGCCAGTTGCTGAAATGTGCCAAAGAGGTTTATAGTGAAACTTATGGTGAACAATATAAGGCTGAAGTCATTCATGCGGGACTGGAATGTGCTGTATTTGTGGAAAAATATAAAGATGCAGACAGAAAATTTGAAGCAGTTGCGTTAGGACCAACTATTCAGAATCCACACACACCGAATGAGGTTCTGCTATTAAAGTCTGCGGAGGGTGAACAAGAGGTTAAGACTTTCTATAACTGTGTTAAGGAATTAATTGAAAAGCTAATGAATTTATAGAAGCTCATACCGACCCGCATTTTTAAAATTAATGATATACAGTTTAAACAAAAGAGGTGTTAAGCTAAAAACTGCTTAATGCCTCTTTTACTGGCTTGAATTCTGCCATTTATTATACAATCTTTAAAGGATGAAATAATCAAATATCAGAGCTAAAGAAATAATATAAGTATTATTAGTTTAAATGCTTATAATAAATGCTTTAAATTGTTACACTAGTTTTCTTTTTGTAAATGGTGCAGTCATAAATCTAGTTATAGCTTTAACATTTGTTAGCCACTCAAATTGTACATCATTTTTAGTATTCTTCAGAATTTTAGGCACAAAGAATTTTGCAACTGTTTCAGGCTTATCAGCTAAAATGTTAAATAGCTTTATAAAGCTTTTTTCGCTTTTAATTGCAGGAGTTTTCCCATCAGGTGTTTTTGTAATAAAATCTGTAAGCATCATACCAGGGGATAATCTACCTATAATAACACCGGTTCCCTCAAGTTCCTTTGCAAGTCCCTTCATAAAATAAGTAAGCGCATGCTTTGTTGTACCATACAGAATGGTTTTCTTCTGTATCATATTGTTAGAACCGAGACCCTCCATACTATATATCGCACCACCTTTTTGGATTAACATATTATGTGAAGCAATCTGTGAGCCGTAAATCATACCATTGATGTTGGTTGCTATACTGTCATCTACATAGCTTTCATCAGTCTTATAAACAAACTCATAGGGTGCATTTTGTCCTGCATTATTTATCCATATATCAATAATTCCCCAATGTTCTTTTGATTTATCCCATAGGTTTTGTATATCACTCCTTTTCTGTACATTGCATGAAATATAGATATATTGTTTCTTAAATGGTTCTAGTTCTGCTTCGATAATTTCAGATAATTCTGTTCCTCTGCCAGAGATAGTAACATTACACTTGTTCTTCAAAAATTCCTTTGCCATTTCAAGACCAATCCCTCTAGTACTACCAGTAATTACGACAGTTTTCATAGATCTCTCCCTTTCATAGTTAACTAGTGTGTACTGATTGCTCCATGCAAAACATATTAATTATTCTATTAGAATATTTTCGCAGTATACATGGATTGTTTTAAATAAACTAGAGTTTTATAAATAGAAATTACGTAAAAAGTTATATACGTATTATATTATATCTCCATTTATATATTTGGTAAAATATTTCTGGACAAAATTACCCAAATGTTCTATCAATACTTAATGACTTCTCTTTGTCTCTAAGGATTTAAATGTTACAGACATTTAATATATAAAATATGTAAATAAATAAATAAATAGACATAAAAGACAAAATATGGTTGACATTAACAAAAATTATCATTATAATTCTACTTGTTAAGCAAAAATATAACATATGTGTAGCATGAGATAAGTTGGTGCTAATGTGATAATTGATAAAGAAAATAAAAACTTGTACATAAGATTGTTCAAGCTTTTAAAACCATATTTAAAAAAAATCAGTATAATATTTTTATGCATTTTTGTTTCTGCTGGAATCAATATGCTTTTGCCGTTGCTTAGTAAACAGATTATGGATAATGGGCTACTTGCAGAAAATTTAACTATTGTAGTTAAATTTTCTGTGATTACTTTTGCGCTTGTTTTAATAGAACAAGCTATTGGCGTGATTGAAACGAAATATTATTCTTATGTTTACTCTATCTTTCAATATTCTCGTACCAAAACGGCTTTTAAACATCTTCAAAAGCTCAAACTTCAATATTTTAGTAATGTAAATTTTTCTGAGATTATGAGCAATGTTGGAATGGATGTTGGGAATATATCTAGGATATGTGACAGAGGTACAATTATTATTTTATCGCAAATATTTAAAATTATTGGTGGGCTAATTGGTCTTATCATAATCGACTGGAGACTGACATTAGTAGTGTTATTTGTTATTCCTATAAGATATTTTACAGTGAAGTACATGGCAAAAAAAAGAAAAACGATGATTAATGCGTACATCCAATATAACAGAGAATATGCGTCTTGGTATGGTGATGTAATAAGTGGAATAAAAGAAATCAAGCTATGGGGAATTGACAGGGTAAAAACAGGTGAATTTATCAAAAAGCAACGAAATATAGTAAAAGTCAATATAAGGATGGCTTTTTTAGATAAATTTAACGAATACTCAGAAATTATTGTTTTTCAGGGAATTAATTGTGCTTTGTATATTCTTGGGGCATACATTGCATTTAGAAATGGACTTACAATAGGTGGATTATTTGCTTTCCTTACATACAGTACATATGTTATATCGCCTATATCATCAATATTAAATATTGGCTACAGCTTTACTAATGTAATTCCGTCGGCAAAAAGATTTTTTGAATTTCTTGATATGGAAACAGAGATTGATGCAAATCAAAAAAAACTATTACGATTAGATGACAAAGAGATTAAAGCAAGTATCAAATTTGAGAATGTAAGCTTTTCCTACAAGGAGAAAGAGAGCATTTTGGGTAATGTCAATCTAAGTATAAATCATGGTGAAAAAATAGCTATTGTTGGGGCGAATGGTTCTGGAAAGAGTACTCTTATTAATCTGTTGCTTAGGTTTTATAAGCCTCAGGAGGGCAGAATCTTAATTGATGGGATTGATATTAATGACATAAAACTAAGGGACTATAGAAGCTTGATTTCTGTGGTAAGTCAGGACTTATACCTCTTTAACACAACTATAGAGAATAACATTTCTATTGGCATAAAACATGACAGCACAATAATCAACGAAGCGGCTAAAAAGAGTGGTGCATATGATTTTATTAAAGATATGCCTTTAAAATATAAAAGCCAAGTTGGTAGAGATGGTTCAAAGCTTTCGGGCGGACAACGGCAGAAAATAGCGATGGCAAGAGCATTTGCAAGAAAATCAAAAATTCTTGTACTTGATGAGGCTACAGCAAATTATGATGCTCAGTCTGAAGCATATGTAAATCAAATACTGACTACTGATTTTATTGATAGTACAGTTATTGTCATAAGTCACAAGCCTGATATTTTATCGAAGGTAGATAAGATTTGGTTTTTGAGTAACGGTAGTATAAACCAATTTGTGAATTATAAAGATTTTGAGAGCAGTTATAAAGAGTATAAAGATTTCTGTGTTGTAAAAGGTTTAGTTAAAATGTGATTTGAATTCATTAGGTTTATCCGCGGTAAAGCTCAATGAGTTTAAATACAGTAAGACCTGATTTAATAAATCTGTATATACGAAATGGAGGTGAAAATATGAAAAAGTTAGGTAAAAAATTACATAACAGTAAGAGTACTATAGAGGCATACGCTACCTGTTCTAGTTATTGTCACTGTGATTATGCCGCTTGTGGAAACATGACTACAACTATGGTTAGTTTAATGGGAGGCGTTTCAAATTATGTACATGGGTAACTAATGGTAAAAAATTAACCGGAATACAGACATCTATATTCCGGTTAATTTTAAATAATAAGGAGGAAGTGATAGTTTTGAAATCTTTCATACACCTGTTTAAAACTCCTGGAGGGCATTATTTATATGATGTCAATAAAAACGTAATTCTTAGTTTATCTGAAGAACAATATAAGATACTAAATTATAGAAATATTGATGATACTGATAAATGTACTTCGGAATTTAGTGCACAAGCTATAGAATCGATTGAACATTTGCGAGATTTAGGTTTCTTATCAGAAAAAAGGCCAAAGGAAATGTACCATCCTTTAAATGATACAATTTTAAGCCACATCAATAGTAAAGTTAATATGATTACACTACAGATAACAAAGCAATGTAATCTTAGGTGTAGATACTGCGTTTACTCTGGAAATTATGAAAATAGGGTTCATTCAAATACTAAAATGACTCTTGAAACAGCCATGAAAGGAATAGATTTTTATATTGAGCATTCAAAAGATAATGAGAATGGCATCTTATCATTCTATGGGGGTGAGCCACTACTTGAATTTGATTTCATACAAAATTGTATTGAGTACTTTGAAAAAAGCGCAGAAGGGAAAAATATTTACTTAAACTTGACAACAAATGCTACCCTTTTAACAGAAGAGATTGTAGAGTATTTTCAAAAGCATAATGTACACTTGTTAATAAGCCTTGACGGTTCTTCTGAGATACATAACAGAAATAGGGTATATAGAGATGATAAAGGGACTTTTGAAAAAGTAATGGAAAACTTAGAGATGATTAAAACTAAATTTCCTAATTATTTAAGTAAAAATATTGCTTTTAATGCTGTGCTAGATCCTCAGAATGAGTTTAGCTGTGTAAATAATTTTTTTACTAATTTCGAATTGGTAAAAGAAGCAAGTGTTATGGCTTCAGAAATATCTTATTTTTACAGAAAAGATACTTTAAAATCATCCGTTGATTATTTTACTCAAATGCAATATGAATATTTTAAGATATTTTTATCAGAGCTTGGTTATCTAGACAAAAAATACACATCAAAACTATTATCGCTGCAATATCACCAAAGAAAGAGTAAATACGATAGGATGCAAGTAAGAGAGGAGATACCTGATAAAACTCATCATTCAGGACCATGTGTACCTGGGGTTGAAAGGCTGTTTATAGATGTTGAAGGTAATTTTTACCCATGTGAAAAGGTTAGTGAAGCTTCGCCACATATGAAAATAGGAAATATAGATGATGGTTATGATGTTGATAAGATAAAAACTTTGCTAAATTTAGGTAAAGTAAGTGAAAGCAAGTGCATAAACTGTTGGGCACTTATGTTTTGCAATTTATGTGCAGCATCATCAGATGATATAAATGGGCTGTCAATGGAAAAGAAAAGTTCAAGATGTAGTGGTGAAATATACGCTGCTGATAGTATATTAAAGGATATTTGTACTTTAAAGGAATTTGGGGCTGAATTAGGCGAAGAAAATTAAGCTTTCTATATTGGTGAGTAGAAGTTGTGAATGGGGGAATTAATATGGGCAAAAATGAAAGACTTTTGATTTATCCGTACAATATGGAATTTACTCCAGTATTAAGACACAGGTCTTTGCTTACGGGATATGAAATATCGTGCCTTGTATCTCCTAATGGATGGGGCTTTACAGGAAAAGATGCAGGTATTGCAGATAGAGGGCCAGATATAGGCATCTTGGTATCTTCGGATTTTGAAAAATCATTTGATTTATGTGATACTGTAATGATTGTTGAATCGCATCTACATTTTGATTTTGAAAAATATATTTTTAATAAAATTAAATTAGCCATAAAATTGAAAAAAAACATAATATGCTCGTTAAAATTGAATGAAGACGCTATTAAAGAAATATCGTCTATGTGTAATTGTGAGGGAGTGTATTTCAAGTATTATGATGAAAATCAGAATGTTTTGCCCTATGGGATAGTCGTTGAAAACGAAAATATTGAAGAAATAGACACACCTATTATTTTGACGATTGGAATGGCTGAGAAAACGAGTAA
Source organism: Bacillota bacterium (assembly GCA_023416275.1). Taxonomy (GTDB): domain Bacteria; phylum Bacillota; class Clostridia; order Acetivibrionales; family DSM-1351; genus Ruminiclostridium. Next base: position 19,134 of record JAEZIB010000043.1, read on the forward strand.
ATTTGAAATCCAACTTGCACTGAGAGAAAAGATTATTAAATTAGGATATAAAATAAGTCAGATAGGCACTAGGTCGTACTGTGATATGATGGGATTCCATTCTTTTCCCTCATTTATGTATGGAAATGAAATTTCTGGTGTCAATAAAGTATTAATGTTCAATAGATTCATCAAGAAAATTGAAAAGACAGAAGAGCCCGATATAATAATTATTGGAGTACCTGGGGCTATAATGCCGTTTGACAGCAAATTTACCAACAAATTTGGATTGCTTGCCTTCGAAATCTCGCAGGCAATAACTCCCGATGTTGTAATAGCAAGCTTACTGTATGAAGATTATAAGCTCGAGGGATTTGATATGTATTCAAATTTGTTTAAATATAAATTTGGGTTTGAGATCGATTTCTTTAACATTGCAAACATGCAATTTGATTGGAGCAAAGCAAAAGATCAACATGTGAGGTCTTATACTTCATTGGATTACAGGTTTATTGATGAGAAGAAAATGAGTTACAGCAATAATAAAATACCTGTACTTAATATACTTAATAAAAACGATTCCGACCATATGATAGACCAGACTATTGAAAAGCTTAGTGAGTACGGTGATGTACAAATAATATAGGAAATATATTTTATACGGCGGAAAAATGCCGTATTCGCTCGAAAAAAACGGGTACTTTTATTTTGGGACTCTAAACAGGGGAGAATTTACAATGAAAGATTTATTATCGAATAGAATAAAGGAAGACCTTATAAAGATTTTTAATAATAGATTTGATATGGACTTCAACAAATTGGGGAAGGATTCCTTTTCTAAAAATCTTTTAGGAAAAGAATTGAAGCTATCCGCAAGAGATTTGCTCTATGTTTACTTTGATGCTAGAAATTTATTTAATGTTACTATTCCCGAAGAGGATATAGCGCAAGGGAAATTCTCAACATTTGACGGTATATTTGCAGTTATACTAAAGCAAATGAAGCAAAAGGAAATGTCAGCATGATAGCTGTTGCTGCTTATAACGAGGCAAGTACCGCTTTGGTTTTCAGGCGGTGAGAACATCTCCCGCCTCGTTGAATCTAGGCGTTATAATATTCGATAAGGGTGTTGAAATGTTAATTAAAAATGACATTCAATCAGGAGAACTCCGATTTATCTTAGCAAGTGAAGGTTTAGAAAATATTATAAATACTAAAAAAATATTATTAAAGCTAAATTTTAAAGCAATAGAAGTAGGAGAAGCTTTGATTGATATAACTAAGGGTAGAGTATCCGATGGAATAGAAATGGAAAAAAATCTTAAGGATTCAGAATGTGGGCAAGCTACAATAATTATATTGGACCCTAAATTAGGTGATGTAAATAAAAATGGAGAATTCACTCTTTTAGACTTAGCAATTGTTGCAAGACATTTTGGCGAAGACCCATCCACACTTCCTCAATACAATACAGATATAGACATAAATAAAGCAATAGATAAAAGAGATTTAACTCAAATAGCAAGATATATGCTAGCAAACCCAAATTACAAACTATAGCAGCATAGTATGTACATATAAGCAGTAGTTTTCAGCAAGCTGTATAAAATATAATTAATATATTTTGTACAGCTTGTTTTTATGTGTAAAACACGTTAATACTAAATTTTAATTAATCACAACAGATTTGAATAGGCATAGATATACTTGCTCGGACACCAAAAGTTAAATTAGTGATAACAATGAAAAAGTAAATTGAGGTTTCTTTACAGATGATAACTTGTAGCTATCATGAAAATGAAAATGTTATGTTTTTGATTAGCGCTCCTGGTGAATTACTCAAAGTATACTTTGATAATTTTGTGCTCCAAATAAAATTCTCATAATTACAACTTGTTTTTCAATTTCATTTACTAAATAAAAAACTAAATAATTATCTACTATTAATTTACGATATCCTTTGCTTTTCAAAAGCTCATCTGAAACAAAGTTGCCAGAGTACGGAAAATTTATTAATCTAATAATGCTATCTTCAATTTTATTAAGAAGCCTGTCTGCTGCAACATCAGCAAATAATTTCTCAGCAATGTAGATATAAATTTGTTCTAAATCTTCACTGGCTTTTGTACTAAATTTCAAAATGTAATTATTTTCTGGCATATTTTTCTCTCAATCCTTTAAAGACGTTTTCTCCATCCAGTAAAGGAGTACCATTAGCTATTTCCTGCTCGGCTTCAGCAAGCTTTCTATATACATCAACAAGTGCAAGCTGACGTTCATATGTTTCAATACTCATCACAACTAAATCACCGTATCCATTTTTTGTGATAAATATTGGCTCGTTTTGTTTGTGGCATAAATCTGAAATTTCATTTGTATTTCTAAGGTCGGTAATAGGTCTTATTTGTGGCATAGTGTTTCACCTCATTTGAACTTATTTATAGCACAATTATAGCATAATTATGTACAAATGTATTAAAAAAATTATTCAAAAATAGAAAGTAACTTGTGACCAAGTTGGACACAAGTTACTTAGAAAAAAGTGAATGCTACGTATTTTTTAAGAAATACTCCCCAAATTACTTAAAATAAATTCTATAGAATTATTGACTAAAAGTTAAGTTTAGGTGGTATGATTAATTTAGCATACTTTATTTTATATTTAAAGAAAGGATTATAAAAATGCAATTCAGGGAAGATAAGAAAACTGGAAATCAGATATCTATACTTGGATTTGGCTGTATGAGATTGCCCACTGTTCGAGGTCAAATCGATATAGATAAGACAGAAAAATTGTTTTTAGAAGCTATTAATAACGGGATAAACTATTTCGACACTGCCTACTTTTACATTGGAAGCGAAGCAGCAATCGGGCAGATTTTAAAAAAAAATAATTTACGTGAAAAAGTATATTTAGCAACAAAATTACCTTTGATGCTCTGTAAAAATACTTCTGATTTTGATAAGTACTTTAACATACAATTAAAAAGATTAAGAACGGATTATATTGATTATTATTTTATGCATATGTTATCAGGACCGGAACAGTGGGAGGCATTATGCAAATTAGGAATCATAGAATGGATTGCCGAAAAAAAGAAAAACGGAAAAATAAAGCAAGTGGGTTTTTCTTTTCATGGTAAAAGAGACGATTTTATAAAATTGGTTGATGAGTACGACTGGGATTTTTGTCAAATTCAGTATAATTATATCAATATTAATTATCAGGCAGGGAATTACGGGCTAAAATATGCCGCTGAAAAAGGGCTGCCGGTTTTTATTATGGAACCGCTTTTAGGTGGTCGTCTCGCTAATTCTTTACCGAATCAGGCATTAGATATTATGGGTAAAGCAGATAAATCTATGACTCCGGTAGCATGGGCTTTAAAATGGATTTGGAATCATCCCGAGGTAACCATGCTTTTGTCAGGAATGAATGAACTTGAACAGTTAAGAGAAAATATCAGCTTGGCAGATACATCTGTACCAAATATGTGGACGGAGAAAGAACTTACTACAATAGATAAGGTAATTGAAGCTTTTAATAGTTCATATACAATTCCATGTACAGGGTGCAATTATTGTATGCCTTGCTCAAAAGGTATTAATATTCCGGGGTGTTTTGCTTCGTATAATGCATCATATTCGATGAAATGGTCTACAGGAATGCTTCAATATATGCTCAATACAGGTGCAACGACAAGAAACCCTGCCTTAGCTAGTATGTGTGTTAAGTGTGGTAAATGTGAAAAACATTGTCCTCAGAATATACCTATACGCTATTCTTTACAGAAAGTAAAAAAGCGTTTAGAACCATTTGGATTTAAACCTGTTATAGCATTAGTAAGAAAATTTGTAAAATAGTAAATGCAGTTTATAATTTGCTTCAAGGCTGACATAAGCAAGGTTTGTAAAAGGGTTTGCAGGTATTTTAGGGACAAGTCTTCCAGAGAAGGAAGACCTACATACAATCCGAAGGATTTATTGAAACTATATAATTTATGGCTACTTCAATAAAATTCGTTCATCAGCATCATAGAATATACATATAAGCAATAGTTTTCAGCAAGCTGTATAAAATATATTTATTTATTTTGTACAGCTTGTTTTTCATATGTAAAACATACTTATTACTAAATTTTAATTAATCACAACAGATTTGAATAGGCATAGATATACTTGCTCGGACAACAAAAGTTAAATTGCTGATAATGATGGAAAAGTAAATTGAGGTTTCTTTACAGATGTAACTTGTGACCAAGTTGGACACAAGTTATTTGAAAAAGTGGATGTTATGTTTTTTGATTCACATGGTATGCGATTTAGGTTTCATTGCTTTTTATTATAACTTTAGCAATTTCTCCTGTGTATTAAGCAGCTCTTTAGCCATTATTAATAGGTATTGCTGCAACTCAGGTGTGAGATTATTGATCATCAGAAAATTCTTTCTCGTATGGGGAAGAATAAAACATTTCACCAATGCCAGTGCATATCCAGCGTTCATTGGAATTATATAAAATTCATGCAAAAAGTGCATCTCAAAGCAACCTTTATTGTTCAATTATATTGGATTTCCTAAAAAGTATCAATCCTGAATCTAATTATTTCTAATAAATAAAAATTAATGCATTATTGGACAAGCCTTAAATAAGTAATAGTGTACAAACAGACATTAATATTATAGATGAGGGGGTGTTTTTATGGGCACAGCAGAGATTATTCCGCCCGATATTACACCAGAAGAGAATCAAAAAAGAATAAAAGAGCTTGAACGTGTTCTCTCTAACATCTTTGATTCTGAAGTGACCGTAAGGTGGAAAACTTCAGAAGATGTGTCCTTTGAGAGAAAAGTAGAGAATATTTTAAACGCTTAGATTCAAAATGAAATTTTTTGATTGTAGAGAAATTTCATTACATCAGCGGCGTTTCATCGAGGCGTGAGATATTCTCACCGCATGAAAACCAAAGCAGTACCCACCACTTATAAAAGTGGAGGACATTTTCTTGCCTCGCTATAATTTTTTTTGACTGTGAAGTAGACAAGCTTTAAATAGAAGGGTTTTACTTATACATACTGCTGTAAAAACATAAATTTTGGAGGGAATATATTATGCCTAAGAAATTTTCAATAGCAAATCAAAAAGGCGGGGTAGGAAAAAACTACCTTTCCTGACCAGCCTTTTAAATTGTATGACTTGTGGCCAAGTTGGACACAAGTGGGAATGTGGTAAATGTTTTTATATGACTTGTGATCAAGTTGGACACAAATGGGTATATGGAAAGCAAATGTTTTGTTTTAATAGCCTGCAATCAAGTGCTACAAGTTATTTAAAAGAGAATATTAATCTATTTTTTAGTACTGTGAAAGGAAAAGGAATAAAATTTTTCAATGGAAAGTTGAGTTATTTATATATAGGTCCATAAGCCTCACAAGCTCTGTAATCGGCTCCTTCCAAATCCTTTGTACCAAAGGCTGCGAAGCTGTGTGGACGGTAAATATCCTTATTCTCAATATTATGAAGTGATACAGGTATTCTGAGCATACTTGCTAGAGTAATAAGATCTTTTCCTATATGCCCATAACTAAATGCACCATGATTAGCGCCCCAATTGGCCATTACAGAATATACATCCTCGAAACCGTTGCATCCCAATCGTGGAACAAACCAAGTTGTAGGCCAGGTTCTATCGGTTCTCTCATCTAGTATCCTATGAGTTTCATCATCAAGTGTAATAGTATGTCCTTCAGCTATTTGTAAAACAGGTCCGACTCCCTGAACCAGGTTTAATCTGATTAATGTTACAGGCATTTCGCTATGTGTTTTGAAATGTGATGAGAAGCCTCCTCCTCTGAAATACCCCAGATTCGCAGGGCACCAATCTACAGCAGATACTATTGCTTTAGTATCTTCATCAGTTATTTTCCACCATTGTTTTATAAGAGCATTCCCTTGATCGTCTTTTGCCAGTCCTGTACCATCTAAAGCAGCTGCACCGCTATTTATTAAGTGAATAAACCCTTTGGAAGCCATTTCCTCAGGTTTCTTACCAGTCACTTTCTTTACCGCCTCGGGGCTCCAATAGGTTCTTACATCAGCAAAGATACTGGCTGTCCCAGTAAGTAGCTTTCCAAATAGCATTGCAATCCCATTTAGACAGTCGTTTTCTGTCGCAAGTATTGTGGGCTCTTTTTTACCATTCCAATCAAAGCTTGAATTAAGAATAGCTTCACTGAAATCACCGTTTGGCAGCCAGTCAGTCCACATTCTCTGGCCCTGAAAACCTCCAAGAATTGCATTCTTACCCATGGCTTCTTCGTAGAAGCCCATCTCAGTCAGGACAGGATTTCCGAAAAGTATATCCTTTATTACAAGGGTCATTTTAACAACAAATTCCCATTCTTTAGCTTTTTGTTCTTTTGAATGTTTTATATTATCAGGATTCGGATCATACCCTTCTCTACAGTTGTCCTTCACCCATGTCAGAGCTTTTTTGTATTCATTCTGATCAAAGATACCTTTATCAATTCTTCTTAGTATTTCGGTCATATCTACCCATTCAGCTCTAATACCCAAGTACTTTTGTAAGAAATCAGGATCACAGAATGAGCCCATAATTCCCATGGAAACAGAACCAAGATTGACATAGGATTTATTCCTCATTAACCCTACTGCAATGGCACACTTCCCGAATCGCAATATTTTTTCACTAACATCTTCCGGTATGTCTGTGCTGTTGCTATCCTGAACATCCTTTCCATAAATAGCGAAGGCAGGCAGACCTTTCTGGGCATGAGCAGCCATTACTGCTGCAAGGTATACAGCACCTGGCCTTTCTGTGCCATTAAAGCCTCATACTGCCTTTACGTTCAGTGGGTCCATATCCATCGTTTCACTTCCGTAGCACCAGCAGGGAGTAACGGTTAAGGTTGCACAAACACCATCCTTTGTAAACTTATCTGCACATTGGGCCGCTTCTAAGCCACCACCGATTGTTGTATCGGCTATAACACATTGAACTGGGCTGCCATCAGGGTATACAAGACTTCTTTCAATCAACGCGGCAGCTGAACGGGCCATATCCATTGTCTGTTTTTCCAAGCTTTCTCTTACTCCACCCCATCGGCCATCTATTGTAGGCCTAATGCCTATTTTAGGATATTTCATAAATCTCCCTCCGTGTTTTAAAATAATTTAGATAGATTAGTTTTTAGTAAAGTCGTTTAAAATTAAAGTTCTATAGTCGGAATACTTAGAATTCCATATTTCATGTTCATATGGTTGATAGGTGTCATTTCTAAAAGATGCTTTGACAAGTTTACGCCCTTCCTTGATATTGCTTATCTCACCTCTGGCTATTAGCTGTACTAGAATATTACCAATCGCTGTGGCCTCAACAGGTCCTGCAACAACCTCTAACCCGGTTGCTTCGGCGGTAAGTTGACAGAGAAGACTATCTCTTGATCCGCCTCCGATAATGTGAAGTTTTTTATAGCCCCTGCGTAGACACTCGCTTAATTGGTCATAAGTATATCTATACTTCATCGCAAGGCTTTCGTATATGCACCTAACAATTTCTCCGTCCTTCTCAGGGACAGACTGCCCCGTTTTGAAGGTATATTCTCTTATTTTAAGAGGTATATTCCCCGGAGACAAAAACATTTCCGCATCGGTATCTATATAGCATTTGAAGGGTTCTGATTCTCTGGCCATCTGCTCAATATAATCGTAGGAATAAAGCTTACCTTCTTTTTCAAATTGACGTTTGGTTTCCTGAAGCAACCAGGTTCCAGTGAGATTTTTTAAAAATCTTGTAGTACCATTTATTCCTATTTCATTAGTAATGTTATACTCCATTGTTTTTTTCGTAATAACAGGTTCCCTGAGTTCAGTACCAAATAGTGCCCACGTACCGCAGGAAATAAACAGGAAATCCTGTTCTGCTGGAACGGCTGCTACTGCACTGGCTGTATCATGGCCACATACCGCAATTACAGATTTTTTATCAATTTTTAGTTCTTTTATTAGTTCTTCCCTCAGTATCCCGACTTCAGTACCTGCCTGAATTAAGTCGGGTAGGACGTTATCACTAATCCCCAACGTATTAAGTATATATCGACACCAATGTTTACCGAAGGGGTCCAACAATCCTGTTGTGGATGCGATACTAATCTCTGTTGCCTTTTTACCTGTGAGGAAATAATTAAAGAGGTCTGGCATCAATAAAACTTTATCGGTCTTATTCAATATTTCTTTATTCACCAACAAATCTGAATACAACTGAAATACAGTATTTATCTCCATTATCTGATTCCCGGTCAGGCTGTATAGTTTATCTTCTTCAATTAATTCTGAAACCTTTTTGACTATTCCATTAGTTCTGGAATCACGGTAATTAAAAGGTTTCCTTATCAAATTCCCCTCGAAGTCTATTAATCCATAGTCAACTCCCCAGGTATCAATGCCAATACTACCATAATCCTGACAAAGGCATAACGCTTTTTTAACTTCTCCAAACAGTTTTTCTATATCCCAGAAGATATGACTGTTCTCGATTATTGGCTTATTAACAAACCTATATATTTCCTTTAATTCAATAACACCATTGTTTAGATGACCAATTACCGCTCTCCCGCTGGAAGCGCCGAAATCAAGTGCTAGAACTCCTTTTGACATATACCCTCCCCGCCCATGTTACAGTTTAAATCCATATTTATAGATTTTTTCAAATTGAAATTAACAGCAAGGTTTAAATATTAAATTTAATATATCCAGGATGTTTTCCCGTTACCTTGTAATCTTTTCTCATACTTATTAGTCTGTCAATATTATTTCTGGATATTTCCTTTTCACCGCCCAACATCTGTGCAACAAAACTGGTTTTAGCCCATAACTCTAGTGTTTCCATTCTATAGTATGCGGTGATCAGATCAGCACCAACTGTCAAAGCTCCGTGATTTTCCAACAGTAATACATCATGATTGGGAAGTAATGGAGCTATGGATTCAGGAACTTCTTCTGTAGATGGTGTACCGTAAGGGGCTATAGGAACAGCACCGATAGCTATTACACATTCAATAAGCGAGTAAGTGTCTAATGCCTTATGTGCCAATGCAAAACCTGTTGCAGTAGGAGGATGTGCATGAACCACTGCTTCAATATCAGGCCTCTCTTTATAGCATCTCAGATGCATTTTTATTTCACTTGAGGGTTTATAGCCTTCTATTGCCTCGATTAACTCTCCATTTTTATTGATTTTTACTAACTTTTCTGGTTCTATAAAGCTTTTGCTTATTCCTGTCGGTGTTGCAAGAAAAGTGTTTTCATCAAGTTTTACCGAAATATTTCCGTCATTAGCGGCAACCCAGCCCTGTTGCCACATCCTTCTACAAATCTCACAAATCTGCTTCCTTAACTCATTTTCATTCATGTTAACCTCCCGAGGTTAAATATTTTATTGCCCTACAAATTCATCTTAAAAGGATTTCACTGTTATTTAATTTATAAGATTTCAATTACATTATAATACTTTTAAACTATTTGTTTATATTTGAACACTTTTTTGATAGAATTCTACTATAAACTTAGTTTTTATTCATTATTGTTCATATATGTCCAAATATTTGGGGGGAAATCAATGTATTCAATGGAAAGAGCTGAAAAAATAATTGAGATTTTAAGAACCAAAAAACATGTCTCTACAAAGTATCTTAGTGATAAGCTCTATACAAGTGTTTCAACCATTCGAAGAGATATTCTTGAGTTGGAGAAGTCAGGTATGGTTGTAAGAAGTCATGGCGGGGTCACCCTAATACCCAGTTCAAATAGTGAGTACTCCTATATATTCAGAGAAATGGAAAATAAAAAAGAAAAGAATTATATTTGTAATATTGCTCTGGATTTTATATCAAATGGTTATGCTCTGTTTTTAGATTCCAGCAGTACTGTAAGTAATATCTGTCCTATGCTTCACAAGTATACAAACTT
>JAEZIB010000142.1 GCA_023416275.1 Bacillota bacterium
CTATAATGTTAGCTACTAAATTAGATTTTTCCAAAACCTTTATTAACAAATCAAAGGATATAAATATACCTTCGGAGGATGTTATTCAAGGAATTCTAAACAGCATTGGAAAGTTTAGCAAGGACAAGGAGCTCAATTGCGGCGCCTGTGGCTATCATTCCTGCAGAGAGAAGGCTCTTGCGGTATATCTTGGGAAAGCGCAGGTTCACATGTGCTTACCTTATATGAGAGAAAGGGCTGAGTCCATCTCTAATATTATTATAAATAATACACCCAATGCTATTTTTGCTTTAGATAAAAATCTTAATATTCAAGAAGCAAATTCTGCTGCTCAGAAGATGTTTAACAAAAGCAATCTAGAATTTGAAGGCAGAAATATTATTGAGATACTTAACTGTGAGAAGTTTGAACAGGTTTTGGAAAGCGGAGAAAATATTTACGATGAAAAGTACATCTATGATGACTATAGCATGGTTGTTAAGCAATCCATAATTAACGTAAGTAAACATAATACTGTTATTGTAATTATTAATGACATTACAGAAGAAGAGGCTCAAAGGCAGAGAACTTTTGATAGTCGTTCACAGAATATAGAAATAACCCAAAAGGTAATAGAGAAGCAGATGAGAGTTGCACAGGAAATTGCCAGTTTGTTAGGTGAAACAACTGCTGAAACAAAGGTAGCACTGACTAAACTGAAAAATTCTATTATGTCAGAGATGGGTGATTAGAAATGAGTCTTTATATCGATGCAAATTACGAAAGTATAAATAAACATAAAGAAGAGCTATGTGGAGATAAGGTTGAAATAATAAGAAGTGCTGATTCAGTAGTAGTTGTATTGGCAGATGGATTAGGAAGTGGTGTTAAAGCAAATATACTGGCAACCTTGACATCAAAGATTATTGGAACAATAATGTCAAATGGTTTGGATATTGATGAAGCCGTGAATACTATTGCCAGTACGCTTCCGGTATGTAAAGAACGAGAATTGGCTTATTCAACATTTTCAATTATTCAGATATTTAATGATGGTCAGGGATATTTGGTTGAATTTGACAACCCTTCGATAATACGGCTTAGAAAAGGAAGACCCTTAGAAATAAGTACTGAAAGCCGCATTATTAGTGGAAAGCTTATCCATGAATCTAGATTTACAGTTTATCCTGATGATTTGTTTGTAATGATTAGCGATGGTGTTATTCATGCAGGAATTGGCAAGACACTCAATTTGGGTTGGCAATGGAGCAATGTCTGCGAATATCTACAAAAAACCTATAGAAAAGATTTATCGTCAAAAGCCATTACGAAATTACTTATTTCTGCTTGTGACAGCTTGTATTCACAACAGCCTGGAGATGATACCACTGTGGTGGCTCTTAAGGCTAAAAAGCCGGATAAACTCTCGTTGATGATAGGACCTCCTATTGACTCAACAATGGATGATGTAATCGTAAATAGATTTATTGGTATGGAAGGTAAAAAGGTGGTTTGTGGTGGAACTACATCTCAAATAGTTTCAAGAGTTCTTGGAAAGGAAATTAAGACATCAATTGAATATTTTAATCCATCGGTACCACCAACAGCTGAAATTGAAGGTGTAAATCTTACAACAGAAGGAGTTTTGACCTTAAGAAATACCTTAGAATTACTACGGACTTGTACTTCACCGGAATGTACAATGAATGACTTTTTAAAATTAAATAAAAAGGACGGAGCTTCTAAGTTGGCTAAAGTACTTTTAGAAGAGAGTACAAGCATTTACATCTTTGTAGGTCAGGCAATGAATCCAGCGCACCAAAATCCTGAGTTTCCGCTTAATATGGGCTTGAAATTCAAGCTGGTGGAAGAAATTGCGACACTGCTCAAGCAGGCTGGAAAACACATTAGCATAGAATACTGCTAGCATTAATATTTCGCATATAGTACTAAGGTTAATTCTACCGCACCAATAAATTATTATGCGAGAAGTATGAGTATATTAGATAAAAAATATTAGATTTACAATGATAAATAATACTGAAAACTGATTTGCGAAGTAGGAAGAGTTTGGCTAGTTTAATTAAGTTGGAGGCTCTTTGAACTGTGTAATTGACTTTGGTTAGAAACCAAGAGGGGCTAAATTACTCCTTTGCAGAGCCTTATAAACAAAATGTGGGAGTAGACATATAATTTTTGACTAAAATAGCTTTGTGGAGGAATGTATTTTGGGACTTAGAACTATACATCTAAAACTTCATAATCCAAGTACTCTTAAAAGAGAAATTATCAATACTGCATTTATAAATTATAATAATGCGTTTAATTATTTATTAAAAAATGCATATGAAAATATAGATAAAATTGAACGTGACTACAAATCTCCAAAAGGGACATATAGTTCATTGACTCTTTCTAAGTGGATAGACTGTGAACTATCAAAGGATATCAATAAATTTGATATACAACCTTTTAAGGATTCTCTCAAGCTGGATATTGGTATGGCATTGGCAAGTTATCTAGCTCAGAGACAGTTAAATTCTGATATGGCATTTCCCAGCTTTAAAACAGATGGGGTAACAAGCCAGGATAAGCTTAGACCTATTTACTTTTGCAGATATGATACAAAGAGATGCTTTAGCATATTATATGATTGTATTAAAAATAAGTTTTTCGCTAAGTTATTTCTCATGAATAACAAAAACTCAAAAATACGTATTATTAAATCCCTTAACGGAAATTTAAAATACATCTCAAAAAAGCAGCAAGAGTTAAAGAGCTTGAAGAAGGAGACATTTATAATTGTACCCCTATCCTTTGGTAAATGGCAGGAGGACATGCTTAGACAGGCTGTTGAAAAACCTGAAATGTTAAGGACTGCACATATGATTATTAAAGGTAAGGATTATTATCTTAGCTTGAGTATTGATTTACCAGAGGATAATAAAGTTGAGCCAACCACTTATTTGGGAATAAGCAGAGGTATTTTAAACGCTGTTAATTATACTGTTGTTGATAAGGAAGGGGTTATACTAGATAGTGGAGCAGTTGGACTAGGGGAGATTTCATTATCAAAGGATATTAAAACAAATAATTGCATATTAGCAAATAAAATTGTTGATATAGCAATAAAAAATAAATCTACTGTTGTGCTGCAAAATCTTATTGAAAAGGGTGATAAATTAAGCTGGAATGAAGAGGGTATAAATTACAAGCCTGTATTTGGCTGTAAAAGGTACAATGATCTTGTAAGGATATTGGAATACAAAATACCTCAAAAGGGATTACCTATTCCGGTGAAGGTTAGCTCAGTAGACATTTTTCACAGGTGCAGGTTATGCGGAAGCAATACTAGAAAAAACAGATTTTCTAGAACAGTATTTATTTGTACAGCTTGTGGAGCAAGCTACGATATAGATGGTTTAGGAAGCTTTAACCTTGCTACAAAACTAATTAACTATCAAAGCACTCCGTTAAAAATAAAGACTAAAAAAACTAATGAAGGAATGTATCTGCAAAATGAACTGATTGGGTTAAATTTATATGTTCCCCATAATGAAAACCCATTTGACAAGCTGATAGATGAAATTAAGAAAATATCTGAGGATGTTAATGAAGAACTTGAAAGACCCAATTCCAAAGATATTGATAGTATAATTTATAAGTTGATTAAACAGAATTTTACGAACATTGAAATTGTATAAATTTAAGAAATCAACATATAAGTTTGAACACCTACAATTGAGTTTAATAATATTTTATTTTTATATATTGTGCCTTTGCTACCGCACATTGCCTACAGAGTGGGCTTATACAAAATTTTGTATAAAAAAGCGTAGCTATCTACTTAATAAGGCTGTCCTGGGTATCCAGGGCGGCTTTATTTAATAAAATAACGAGAGTCAGACTTTATTTTTCTGGTTTTTCATCATTGACTAATGTAAATTATTTTGTTAGACTTAATAACAAGTAAAGGGGAGTAGCTTGAAAGCGATAAAGTCAACAATCGGCTAAAAATGCCTGGCTTTATTCTCCATAGTGGAAAGCAAGACCTTGAATGATGTAGCCATACACATTCATGGTCTTTTTGTTTGATATGGGAATTTTTTTGAAAGAGAGCTTGCGGTGTTTCATAATTATTTAAAGGAGGCTTGCTATGATGTCTGCAAAGAAAGCAGTAAAGTTTGTTCTGATGTGGATGGGTTTAGCAGTATTATTTAATCTTGGAGTATGGTATTTTGAGGGGTCATCAAAAGCGTTAGAATTTCTCGGCGGTTATATTATTGAGCTGAGTCTTAGCGTAGACAATTTATTTGTATTTTTAATGATATTCACCAGCTTTGGAATTAAGAAGGAATATCAGCGAAGAACCTTAAACTATGGTATTTATGGGGCTATTATATTAAGAGCAATATTTATTCTATTAGGAATAAAGGTAGTTAATAGTATTCACTGGATATTGTACATTTTTGGACTGATATTGATTGTAAGCGGCTTCAAGATGATGTTTGGACATGACGATAATAAGGATTACACTGATAGTAAAGTATTAAAAGTTATAAAGAAAATTATTCCTGTTACAGATACAATGCACGAAGAAAAGTTTTTTGTTAGACACGCTGGAAAACTATTAGCGACACCATTATTTGCCGTACTGATAATTATTGAGTCTTCTGACGTTCTATTTGCTATTGACTCAATACCGGCTGTATTCTCAATATCTACAGATCCATTTATTGTGTATACCTCTAATATTTTTGCAATTCTTGGGCTTAGAAGCTTGTATTTTGTGCTTAACGCATTGCATGAGAAATTCAGATATGTTAAGGTTGGTGTGGCGTTAATATTGATGTTTACTGGAGTAAAGCTGGGAATATTATTCTTCCACATTGAAATTCCTATTGTAATATCTCTTGTAACAATCTTTGCTTTATTAGTGGGCAGTATTATTATTTCACTTATTGTTACTAGAAAAGAAGAAAAAAAAGAGGATAAAGTTAGATTAAAAAAGGTTGATCTTTAATATTACCGTTGATAGCCTCCCACACCTACAATTTTTAACTGGGAAAGTTAAGTATAATTAATAGAAATAAACTCATAGGCACGTTGGACCTATGAGTTTATTTTTATTAGACATAGCAATATTGGGCTTACCAACTTGCTGGCTTGGAATAGATGATTTTTAGCAGCAATCGTCATGTTTTCCACAGCAGAAGCAGCAGAATAGGATAATAAGAATTATTATTACCCATATTGTATCACCATCACATAAGTTGCAGAAGCAATCACTAAGACATCCACCTTTTTTTGACATTATTTTGACACTCCCTCCCAAAATTAAATAATTTAATTAAAATTCCAAGTAAAGTACATCATAATGTACTTATGATACTTGTAAGAAATAAGTAATTACTTGGCTAATAATATAGTATTCACATTAAAATTAAGTGTTACAAAATTTATAAAATTAAATTTGATACTTAGTTAGCAATATTCTGCAAGCGTAATATAATAAATTAGGAGTATACATTGAGGTATGAATAATGAAATCAAAAAAAAAGTCATCCCATCATAAGAAAAAATGTGATACCAAGCATTATGAAAAGGTAGATATGGATATTTACATGCAAGGGAATTTAAAGAATCTTGCCTTTGAGGAATTTATTGGGAACACTGTTACTATATTTGTAAACTGCGGAGGGTTGGCTGGTAGCGGCTTTACTGGGGTTATAATAGGGCAGGAGCCAACATACATAAGGTTGCTGATTTTACCGGCGACACCACCGTCCTGTTCGCTTACTAATGATTGTCTTGCCAGAAACAATAATTCAATTCTTTGCTCATCCTGTCCATATAATAATAATGCATCAGTAGGCTCTGTTGCAGAAATATTAATTTCTAGCATAGTTGCTTTTGTACATAACAATTAGTGTATTTTAATTTGATATTTGTGTTACAATTACATATGATGAAAAGGTTGGAATAGTTTCGATATTTTTTAGTTTAAGCAGGCTATTCAATTCTTCAAATAAACTGACAAGGCGAGGTAGAAATGAATTTCAAGATATTTTTCCCTGATAATGTAGGCTATATTATAGAAACGCTGAATTCATTTGGTTTTGAAGCTTTTATAGTTGGTGGCTGTGTTAGAGATAGTATTCTTGGCAGAATTCCTAATGATTGGGATATTACAACAAATGCATTTCCTGAAGATATTAAAAAGATTTTTGAGAAAACTTACGATACTGGCATTAAGCATGGCACTGTTAGTGTTGCCATTGATAATGAATTTAGTGAGGTTACAACATATCGTATTGATGGTGAATACTCTGACAATAGAAGACCTGATAGTGTACTATTCACTTCTAGTCTTAAAGATGATTTGGCTAGGCGGGATTTCACAATAAATGCCATTGCATATCATCCTAAAAAAGGGTTGATTGATTATTTTAATGGACTTGAGGATCTGGATAATTGTCAGATAAGAGCTGTAGGAGATGCTAATCTGAGATTTAAGGAAGATGCATTAAGGATGCTCAGAGCTATACGCTTTAGTGCTCAGCTGGGTTTTAGTATTGATACGGCTACTTTTACTGCAATTAAAGGAAACTCTTCATTGATAGAAAATATAAGTAATGAGAGGATAAGAGATGAGCTAAATAAAATTTTGGTCTCTCCTAATCCAAGGCATTTTGATTTTTTATATCAGACAGGCTTGCTGAAATATATAATTCCGGAGTTTATTACATGCTATAGCACTGAACAGAACAATCCTTACCATATATATAATGTTTCAGAACATATTTTACATTCAGTAGATTATGTGAAAAACACTAGTATCCTTAGATGGACAATGCTTTTGCATGATATAGGGAAACCTGTGCAAAAAACCACTGATGCAAAAGGTATAGATCATTTTTATGGGCATCAGCAGGTTGGAGCAGATTTAGCCAGAAATATATTGAATAGGCTTAGATTTGATAAGGATACAATTAAAAAAATTACAAACCTAATAGTTCATCATGATTCAGATATTTTCGATAACGAGAAATCTATCAGAAAGGTAATAAACAAGGTAGGAGAAGATTCTTTTCTGGAATTAATTGAAGTTCAAAAAGCCGATGCAATGAGTCAGAATAACGTATATTTAGAGGATAGATTGATAAAGTTTGAAAATATAATAAAAATATATAGCAAAATTAAGGCTGACAGTCATTGCTTGAGCAAAAAGGACATGGCTGTTAATGGATATGACTTGATTTCCATTGGCATGAAGCCAGGCAGGGAACTAAATAACATGCTTAACTATTTGCTGGAATGTGTATTAGAAAATCCTGAACTCAATGACAGGCAGAAATTAATTGACTTAGCAAAGAATAATATTTAATAAGGAGTTGGACAAGTTGATAGGTGTTGGGACAATTGTAAATACAGGAGCTGTAATTGCAGGAGGTATTGCAGGATATTTTTTGAAAAGCGGGATTCCTGAGAGATACAAGCAAATAGTCATGCAAGGTATTGGACTCTCTGTATTATTTATCGGGATATCTGGAACAATTAAAGAAATGATAACTATAGTGGATGGAAATAAATTGGATAGTCAATTTACTATGTTGATGATTTTTAGCTTAGTAATTGGAGGACTAGTAGGCGAATTCCTAAAAATTGAAAAAAGATTGGAAAATGTGGGGATGTGGCTTCAAAGCAAAATACCCACAAAGGGGGGCTCTTTTTCTGAAGGCTTTGTATCTGCCAGTTTGATATATTGCGTGGGAGCTATGGCTATAGTAGGTGCACTAGAAGATGGACTTTTGGGAAGCACGTCTACTTTATTTGCAAAATCTATACTTGATGGTGTTACCGCAGTTATTTTTGGAGCAACATTAGGAATAGGTGTAGCATTTTCTTCATTATCTGTTTTAATCTATCAGGGCAGTATAACTCTATTAGCTGGTTTTGTAAAACCGTGGTTAAATGATATGGTGATTTCGCAGATGTCTTTAATAGGAGGTATACTGATATTTTCCATTGGACTAAATTTACTGGAAATTAAGAAAATAAAAATAGGAAATCTGCTGCCTGCTATATTTATTCCTGTATTTTATTACATACTTAAAAATTTATTTGGGTTTTGATAGTTTATGAAGTAGGCAAAATAAATGCATGAATTAGTAATGTTTCATATATCCACCAACTAATTCATTTGCATTTTTCAAGCCTTCCTATCGTAATTTAGCTCTAACTAATCTGGTTCTGATTTGAGGACCTAAATAGGCAGCTACAATTATTTTAATCAAATCTCCTGGAATAAATGGAATTACGCCTGCAAATAGTGCTGCGCCTATTGACATATTTGCTTGATATGATAGCCAGATAGTACCAAATACATAGCAAACAGCTGTGCCTAATACCATACCAATTATACATAAATACCATTTGTCGAAAAATTTATCTATAAAAAATCCAGCTATCAGTGCCATAAACATAAAGCCTATAAGGTATCCGCCTGTGGGTCCCAAAAGCTTAGAAGGGCCACCTGAGAAACCAGAGAATACAGGAATACCCGCCAGACCGATTAGCATATAAATAATATAGCTTAGTGTTCCTTTTTTCATACCAAGTATATAGAGCACGAAATAAATGGCAAGGTTTGTAAGGGAAACGGGTATTACACCTATAGGAAATGATAAAGGTCCCAAAATGCAAATTACTGCAGACATAATTCCTATAAATACTATTTGATAAACATTAAAACTTTTTTTCATGATTATCTCCATTCAATATATTTACTTGTTAATTCAACTACATCAAAAAAGTCATCTATGGCTTGGATTTCTAATTCCAACTTTCCATTGAAAAGATAAAATTACATTTCAATTTGTGAAAGTTGAGTTGCTAAGTGCTATTTAGTAATATCAAAATTCATATTTGTTAACATCTCTATATCTTGTTTAGTGCTGTTACCTACAGTTGTTAAAAAATCACCAGTAATTATTCCGTTAGCGCCAGACAGAAATAAGTTTGAACCACCATCTTTAAAATAGCTTCTGCCTGCTGCCATACGAATATATGAGGTTGGATTAATATAACGAAAGATAGCAATTGTTCTCAAAATATCATCTTCAGCAAGTGGACTTAAATTCTCATAATTAGTACCTTTAACTGGTATCAGGGCATTGATTGGAATAGATTCCACTTGTAATTCAGACAGGCTTATAGCCATATCAATACGGTCATTCCAGCTCTCGCCCATACCAATAATTCCTCCAGAGCAAATTTTTAAGCCTACAGTTTTTGCGAGCTCAATTGCATGAATTTTGTCTTCGTATGTATGAGTAGTACAAACATTTGAAAAATTGCGTTTAGAGGTTTCTATATTTTCATGGTACATTGAAACACCAGCTTCTTTTAAACGAAAAAACTCTTCTTTAGTTAACAAACCATGAGAGGCGCACAGACCAATTTTACACTCCTTATACATTTTTACATATGTCTCAATAGCCTTTTCAAAATCCTTACCTGTTAAGGTTCTTCCTGAGGTAACAATAGAAAAACGGTGCACACCTTTGGCTTCACTTTCTTTGCAAGCTTCTAAAATTATACCAGGTTCTAAAAAATCATATTCTTTTATTCCTGTTTGATGATAAGTAGATTGAGAACAGAATTTGCAGTTCTCACTACAGCGGCCGCTGCGACCGTTTATAATGGTACAAAGGTCAACATGGTTACCGCATAATGCCTCACGAATCATATTTGCACCTTCAAATAGTTCATGTGAAGCAGCAGTTAATAGGATATTGAAATCTTCTCCTCTTTTTAAACGCCTTCCTGCAATAATTTTTTTTGCTAAATCTATCATATTTATGTCCACGACTCACATTCTACATAAAAACATGGAGGAAAATATATGGACTTGGCACCTCCAATATAATAATTTTATCTAAGTCAATTACCGTGTCAGCCTTCTCACCATAAAAACCCCAAAACAAATTGGTGCTAATACAATATTTTTTCAAATTAGTTTGGATTTAATTGTTTTTTGGCTTTTCAACTTGAAGTATAAAGAATTAACTTATAATTGTCAACTACATTTTAATGTTTGGTTGACAATATCGGTTGAAAATAAAAATATAAAAAAATTAGCAAATGTGTTGACAAAATGTTATGTGATATGTATAATAACTCTTGCGTAAAGGTTATGCGGGTTTAACTCAGTGGTAGAGTGTCACCTTGCCAAGGTGAAAGTCGAGAGTTCGAATCTCTTAACCCGCTCCATTATTTACATAGTACCTTACGTTAAATTTTATTGAACCATATATAGTTTTATGCGGGTGTAGTTCAATGGTAGAACATCAGCCTTCCAAGCTGATTGCGTGGGTTCGATTCCCACTACCCGCTCCACAAAGAAGAACTGTTCTTAATAGGAATGGTTCTTTCTTTATGTGCGTTATAGTAAAGCCGTAGAATATTTACTGGTGTAAGTTTGGCATGAGAAAAGTTTTTTAGTGTACTAATATTATTGTTAGCTGCTATATAGAAAATTTTAATGAATAAGTCTGAATGTATGAGAGACACTGTAAATTAATTGAATTACCGTGTTTTCTTTTTAGCATAGGTATTATATAATACAAGAGTATGTATATTGAAGGAATAGAGGTGCTTTCTGGTGTTTTCTGTAACTATAAAAGAAATAATGGAAGAGTTTCAATTAGAAGAATTGACTGGACGTAAGGATTATGAGGAAATAGAGATTACATCTGCAGATGTAAATAGACCTGGATTACAATTAGCGGGATATATGGAATATTTCGGAACGGATAGAATGCAGATTATTGGCAAAGGAGAAACTGCTTACTTAATGCAGCTCCGAGAAAGCGACAGATATAGAAGACTGGATAATTTCTTTAAATGCGGATTTCCTTGCATGGTTGTTGCAAGAGGACTTGGTGTTTTTCCTGAGATGATTGAGGTGGGAAGAAAATACAACATACCGGTGCTCAGAACAGATGACATTACATCTAGATTTATGAGTGGTGTTATCAGGTATCTTAATGTTCAACTGGCGCCTAGAACAAGTATGCACGGCGTACTGGTAGAGGTTTACGGTGAAGGTATACTTATACTTGGTGAAAGCGGTGTGGGAAAGAGTGAGATTGCGCTTGAACTTGTTAAAAGAGGGCATCGTCTTGTGGCAGATGATAATGTTGAAATCAGAAAGGTATCCGATAGAACACTCGTAGGTACAGCTCCTGATATAATAAGGCATTTTATAGAAATCAGGGGAATTGGAATTCTGGATGTTAAAAATTTATATGGTGTTGGTTCTGTCAAAATGACAGAAAATATAAATCTTGTTATTAAATTAGAACATTGGAATGACAAAAAAGTATATGACAGATTGGGGCTTGAAGACGAATTCACAGAAGTACTGGGTTTGACGGTACCGTGCCTCACAATACCTGTGAGTCCTGGAAGAAATTTGGCTATCATAGTGGAAGTTGCAGCAATGAACAACAGACAAAAGAAAATGGGATATAATGCTGCACAGGTTCTAAGTGAAAGGGTATTAGGCAATATTAATAAAAATAATATATACAAAGAATCCGGATATATGGGGTAAGGATTAAAACCATTTCTAGGAGGAGAAAATTGAAAATAATAGCGGATACACATACTCACACAATTTCAAGTGGGCATGCATACAGTACAATTCAGGAGAATGCAAGAGAGGCATTTGCTAATGGAATACAAATTATAAATATGTCAGATCATGGTCCAGCTATGTCAGGTGCGCCATTTCGATACCACTTTGGGAATTTGGAAATTATACCTGATACACTTTATGGTGTTCGTGTTTTAAAAGGTGTAGAGTTGAATATTATTAACTATAACGGGGATATTGATTTAGATGATTACTATTTAGAAAAAATGGATTTGGTGCTGGCAAGCTATCATGATATATGTATTAAACCAGCAACAATTGAAGAACACACAAATGCAGTAATACAGATTTTATCAAATCCATATATAGATGTGTTTGCTCATCCAGGAAATCCTCAGTTTCAGATAGATATAGAAAAGGTAGTTAAAGCGGCAAGGGATAATAATAAGCTTATTGAAATAAATAATCAGTCTGCACTTGTTAGAAAGGGCAGTGAAAAAAATTGCCTTCAGATAGCTCACATGTGTAAGAAGCATGGGGTTAGAATTACAACAGGAAGCGATGCGCATATTAGCTTTGGTATAGGTAAATTTGATTTTGTCACTAAATTGCTTGAAGAGGCAGATATGCCTGAGGAATTGGTGATTACAACCTCAATAGAAAAAATGGATGAATACCTGCTTGAAAGAAGGGACAGGATCAAGAAATTTGTCTAAAGCATAGTATTAAAGCTTTTTGTGCGGCATATACTGGTTTTAGTGTTAGTAGGAACTGGTATTTTTGTAATTTAAAGTTATATAGTCAACTTTAGCAGTTTTTATAAGTTAACTTGAAAAAGTAGTATGGTGAAAAAATGTGTGCTTCTGAAAAGCGGAGATTCTACACTTGTTTTTTATGGACATAATATTTTATTGTAGTGAAAGCAGATTGATAAAGAATAAAGATATATATTTTGCCAATGTGGAGATAGAAGAATTATAAGGTTCTTTGAAAGGGGGGGATAGGATATTGCAAAATAATGAGCTTATTAGTAAACTTATTTCCATTTTAGGAGAAAAAAAAGTTTTTATTAATGAACCTATGAGCAACCACACTTCTTTTAAGATTGGTGGACCAGCAGATCTATTGATTTTGCCTGATAGCAGTAAGCAAATTGGGGATGTTATAAAGTATCTTGTTAGTGCAAATGTACCCTACATGGTTATGGGTAACGGAACTAATCTTTTAGTATCTGACAGGGGTATCCGAGGTGTAGTTATTAAAATATATGACAATATGGACAGATATTCGGTTGATGGAGAATATATAGAGCTTGAGGCTGGAATGCTTATTTCAAAAGCTTCAAAAATAGCACTTCAAAATTCGCTATCAGGCCTTGAATTTGCTGAAGGAATCCCTGGTACAATAGGTGGAGCTGTTACAATGAATGCTGGAGCATATATTGGTGAGATGTCTATGGTAGTTGATGAGACAGAATATCTTGACGTAAATGGGAGAATAGTTACAGTAAAAGGCAAAGAACATGGTTTTTCTTATAGAACAAGTATTATCCAAAAAACAAAAGGCATTGTTTTAAAAACACGCCTAAGACTTAATTTAGCTGATACCCAGAAAATCAAACAATTAATGGATGATTTCAACTTTAAAAGAAGAGATAAACAGCCTCTTGAATGGCCTAGTGCTGGTAGTGTTTTTAAAAGACCTCAAGGGTATTTTGTGGGCAAGCTGATTGACGATTGTGGACTAAGAGGATTTAGTATAGGCGGTGCAAAGATATCAGATAAGCATAGCGGTTTTATAATTAATACAGGTGATGCTACTTGTAAGGATGTACTTGAATTAATTAACTATATTCAAAAAAATGTAAAAGAAAAGTTTAATGTAGAACTTGAACCTGAGCTAAGGATTATCGGAGATTTTAATAAATAGAGATTTTAACTGGTTATAATCCTAGTGATAAAGCAAAAATTGCATACAATAGTTTAAGCTGTATAATAGCTTTAAGAAGCAATTTTATGGAATAATTACATGTGAAAGATTTGGGGGATACAAATGAGATTTGTAATAGTAACTGGCATGTCAGGGGCAGGAAAAAGTCTTGTGACAAAATATTTAGAGGATATTGGATTTTTTTGCGTTGATAATTTGCCGCCTTCATTAATTCTTAAATTTGCCGAAATTAGTGCTCAGAGTGAAGGCAAAATGGAAAAAATAGCATTAGTTATAGATATTAGAGGCGGTGAACTGCTTCATGATCTTTTCCCAGCTCTTGATGAGATTAAACAATCAGGCTTTTCTTACGAGATATTGTTTTTAGAGGCGGCAGATGATGTTCTTGTTAAAAGATATAAAGAAAGTAGAAGGCAGCACCCCCTTTCCCAAGAGGGAAGATTATTGAAGGGAATAAGAGAGGAACGTAAGGCTCTTGAAAAAATAAAAGCTAAAGCCAATTATATAATTGATACTTCAACCCTTGCTACTCGTCAGCTTAAGCAAGAAATTAACAATATATTTCTAGAGGGAAAGACCTTTACGGGTATAATAATTAATATTGTTTCATTTGGCTTTAAATATGGAATACCAACAGACTGTGATTTAGTATTTGACGTCAGATTTATTCCGAATCCTTATTATATTGCACCGATGAAGCTAAAAAATGGTAAGGATGAAATGGTAAAAGAATTTGTACTAGATGCTCATGAAACAAAGGAGTTTCTGGAGAAATTAGATGATATGCTGGACTTCCTTATTCCTAATTATATAAAAGAAGGAAAGTCTCAATTGGATATTGGAATTGGGTGTACAGGGGGAAGACATAGGTCTGTTGCCATAGCTGATGAGGTTTTTAGAAGATTACAAGAAAAAAAACACAGAGCAGTTATTGAACATAGGGATATAGAGAAAGATAGCAGAGGTGTTGGTAAATGAGAGCAACGGACTGGGTAGTACCAGGTGCTAAAATAAAAAGGTGGGGTTTACTGCTTGCGGTAGGTCTGATACTTGTATGCTTAAGTATTACATTTGCTATAGATTATTATACTAAAGGCGCACAATTTATTTTCCTTATGACTATTTTAGCATTGATAGGTGTGGTTTCTGTATTGTTTGCACTAAAAGCACTAGCAAATTCTTTATTATTAGCATTGAGCCACAACAAAACAAACACCTTGAATCCGGAAGGTTTGAGTAATCTCCTTAATGAAAAAAGAATATCAGTAAAGGGCCCTAAAATAGTTGCTATAGGTGGTGGTACGGGCCTTTCTACTATGTTAAGAGGATTAAAGCAGTACTCATCAAATTTGACTGCATTGGTAACGGTAGCAGATGATGGTGGAGGCTCTGGCGTTTTAAGAGAGGATCTTGGTATACTGCCACCTGGTGATATTCGAAACTGTATTCTTGCTTTAGCTAACACCGAGCCTATTATGCAAAAACTTCTTCAATACAGATTTCAGGATGGAATGTTAAAGGGGCAAAGCTTTGGCAATTTATTTCTGGCTGCTATGGATGGCATATCCGATAGTTTTGAAGAAGCTGTCAAAAAAATGAGTGATGTCTTGGCTGTAACAGGTAAGGTTTTGCCAATTACTCTTGATGATGTTAGATTGTGTGCTGAAACAGACAGCGGAAAGGTTATTTTAGGCGAATTTAATATTGGGCATAGAGATTCAAATGATGTGTCAAACATTGAAAGAGTATATTTTAATCAGAAAAATGTGAAGCCTTTAAATGAAGCTATTGCTGCCATTATGGAGGCAGATATTGTAGTATTAGGGCCAGGAAGCCTATACACCAGTATAATACCTAATCTTTTAGTGGAAGGTGTTTGTGATGCGCTGCAAAAAACAAAGGCTATTATTGTATATGTATGTAATGTTATGACACAACCATGTGAGACACAGGGCTATTCACTTAGCGATCATATAAAAGCTATTGAAAAGCATACAAAAAAGGGAATAATAGATTTTTGTATAGTTAATACTGCTTCTATTCCCGATGAGCTTAGAGAGAGATACTTAATTGATGGGGCAGAGCTTGTAAAAGTTGATGCTGAAATAGTTGAAGAGATGGGAATTGAGCTTATTACAGGTGATTTTAAGGCTGTTAATAACAATTTGGTAAGACATGACTCTAATAGACTTGCAAAAAAAATAATAGAATTGGTTTCAGAATTTGTCTTGGCTCGTGATAAAGATAGGGTGCTTGACTACTACTATGCAAGGGAACGATTAAATACATAAAGAATAAAAGGTAATCTAGCCATATGATGCGGATACTTAAGAAACCAGACAGGAGTGTGTGTATATGGAGTTTGGAAAAAGCTTTTGGTATAGTTATGAGCAGGGAAGTGATAGAGAATGGATTATTACGAACGGAATTGGTGGATATGCTTCAGGGACCTTGATTTGTTCAAATAGCAGAAGATATCATGGTTTGCTAATAGCTGCTTTGAAGCCGCCCACAAGCAGACACTTACTTTTGTCCAACATATTAGAAGATTTGATTTTTGAAGATGGGACATCTGTAGCTTTTAGCTCCTTTAAGACGTCAGATGGCTATATTAATAAGGGTTTTGCTCACCTTCAAAGGGTAAATTATCAGTTTATTCCTGAGTTTATATATAACTATCAGGATGTGTTCATGAAAAAGAAAATAGCTATGAAATATGGTGAAAATACTACGGTAGTTCATTATGAAATCAGAAACGGCTCAAAAGCAGCTATTTTTAAACTTTCGCCACTGGTTAATTATAGAGATCATCATCATCAAAGTAATTGCAATTACTTGAAATTTGATATGGATATTAATAATAATAAAATTAGTATATCACCAAAGGGTTCTGATGTTACTATAAACCTTAGTGCAAGCTCAAGCCAATTCAAAAAGCAGGATAACTGCTATTTTTATAATATGTTATATAATATAGAGCGAGAGCGTGGGTTAGATAGCTTTGAGGATCATTACATGCCTGGGAGTTTTAGTGTTGAACTGAAGCCTTATGAATGTAAAACAATATCCTTTGTTGCAACTAGTGAAAAGATTGAAAGCAGTAAAGTTGATGCTGCTGAAGTAATTGCTACAGAAGAAAAGCGTCTATCGGAGCTGCTGAGTATAAAGGACTATAAAAATAATCTATGCAAAAGATTGGTGCTTGCGGCAGATAATTTTATTGTATATAGAAAATCTACAGCTTCAAAGACTGTAATTGCTGGATACCCTTGGTTTACTGATTGGGGAAGAGACACTATGATAGCCTTCAGCGGACTAACATTAGCTACAGGCAGGTATAAGGATGCGGAGGATATTCTATATACCTTTTCAAAATATGTAGCACATGGTCTTATTCCAAATGTATTTCCTGATGATGGTTTACAGCCAGCATATAACAGTGTTGATGCGGCTTTATGGTATTTTGAGGCAGTCTACAATTATTTAGAGTATACAAATGACTATAATTTCATAAAGGAAAAAATATATAGTTGTTTGAAGGATATATTTACAGGTTTTAAAGATGGAACAATTTTTGATATAGGTATGACCGAGGACGGTCTTATAACTGCAGGGAATCCTCATACTCAGTTAACATGGATGGACGCAAAGGTTGGCGATTGGGTTGTTACTCCACGACATGGGAAAGCTGTGGAAATAAACGCGCTATGGTATAATGCGTTAATGATTATGTCTCATTTGTCGCAGAAATTTGAAGACAGAGATATCTATATTAATTTAGCTCATAGGGCTAAAGAAT
The DNA here is from genome assembly GCA_023416275.1 of Bacillota bacterium. GTDB lineage: Bacteria > Bacillota > Clostridia > Acetivibrionales > DSM-1351 > Ruminiclostridium. The sequence continues at coordinate 17,391 of JAEZIB010000142.1, forward strand.
CTTTCGATAAAGTTTTTTGGAATGGTTCTGATAATTGCTTATATGATGTAGTTAATGATTTTGGAAAGGATCCTAGTATAAGACCAAATCAGATAATGGCAGTTGGTCTTTCCTATTCAGTTGTTGAAGGAGATAAAGCAAAAAGCATTGTTGAAAAGGTTTGGAAGGAGCTATATACACCGTATGGTTTAAGGTCTTTATCTCAAAGTAGTCATCAATATAGGGGTGAATATTCTGGAGATGTATGGAGCAGAGATGGTGCATATCATCAGGGAACTGTTTGGACATGGCCGCTTGGAAGGTTTATTAAAGCGTATGTTAGAGTTAATGGCTCGACAAAAGAAGCTAGAAGGAATGCAGCTGATTTTGTTTTGCCATTTATTGATCACATGAAGGATGGCGGCTTAGGAAGTATTTCCGAGATATTTGATGGAGATGTTCCTCATTATCCCAGAGGCTGTTTTGCACAGGCGTGGAGCGTGTCTGAGATTTTAAGGGCAGCAATTGAGGATGTTGGGATTGAAGACTTAAAACTAGACGAATTGTCAATTTGATTTTAAGGCTATGAGGGAGTGAATGGGGTGTCTTTTTCAACTTTAGTAAAGGATGAACTTTGTAGAATAGAACTACACGATGTATGCTGTAGGAAGTCTGAAATTATGGGTGTAATTTTAGCAGGTAATCTTTTTACCCATGAAAAAGGTTCAGGGAATGTGAAGGTAGTCACTGAAAATGCTGCGTTTGCGAGAAGATTGTATACTACAGTTAGAAAAGTATATGGCTTGAGCCCTGAGGTTTCGATTAGAAGGAGTAGTAAACTCAAAAAACATATTTCCTATTCAATAATTTTTGCATCTATGCAAATTATTAATAAATTGCTTTATGATTTTGAAATAAGTGTATTTAATAATGATGAATTAAATATTGAAAATACAACATTAAAAAGTGTTTGTTGTAGGAAAAGCTTTCTTAGAGCAGTTTTTTTGTCGGGAGGGTCAGTTAGTGACCCTGAAAAAACTTATCATTTAGAAATTGCCACACGAAATAAAAAATGTACTGAAATTATTAAAGAAATTCTTAAGGACTATGCAATAAACGTAAAAATTATAACTAGAAAAGGGAATTATGTTGCATATATAAAAGAGGGAGAAAACATAGTTGACTTTTTAAATATTATTGGTGCCCATGGTGCATTGATGGAGTTTGAAAATGTAAGAATACTAAAGGATATGAGAAATAATGTTAATAGGATAGTGAATTGTGAGACGGCAAATCTGGAAAAGACAGTAAATGCATCTGTCAGGCAGGCTGAAAATATCAAATTAATTCAATCCACAATTGGAATAAGCAATCTACCAAAAAATTTGATTAATATTGCGAACCTAAGGCTTGAGTATTCTGAGTTAAGCCTTAAGGAACTGGGTGAAATGCTAAATCCTAAATTGGGGAAATCTGGAGTTAATCATCGTCTTAGAAAATTAGATGAAATAGCTGAAAAAATTAGAGAAAAAGTTGATTACAGTGGGTAAGCATAAATTATGTTAATTAGTTGATATTGTTAAGTTCTATAAAAAGGAAAAAATGGGGAAATAGCGAATTTAATACTTTGTGAAATTCTTAAAACTAATCTCAAATATTTTTATAAGAGATTGAAAACGTAGTTAATTCATAAAGGGGGAAATTCGCTTTGGATGTAAAACTATCAAAAAAGGGTACAACTTTAATTATAAGAATTATGGAAGATATGGATCATCATTCTGCACAGTATTTAAGGCAAAAAATAGACAGCGAACTTGTAAAGTCTACTGTAAAAAATATAGTCTTTGATTTTTCAAATGTTAATTTTATGGATAGCTCTGGCATTGGTGTGATTGTTGGAAGATATAAAAATATTCAGAAATTAAATGGCAAGGCAGCTATTATTAATGCTAACCCAAAGATAATGCAAATATTTGAAATGTCAGGAATTTTAAAAATCATACCTGCTTATAATGATTTAGATATAGCTATTTCAAACATGTGTGGTTAGTTTATAGGAAATAAAGTGGTTAAAATTTTAATTGGCACAAGCTAATTTAGAACACTTATTGTAAGTGTTGTAGTTATTTTCTTTTAATAAAAAATGTAATACTGCTGATATAAATGCTTTAATGCAAATATGAGAGTGAGGAAAAGAAAATGCACTTAATAAATGAAATGAAGCTGGAATTTATGAGTAAATCAAATAATGAAGCATTTGGGAGAGTGGTGGCAGCAGCTTTTGCATCACAGCTTGACCCAACAATTGAAGAATTAGCCGATATAAAAACTGCTGTTTCGGAGGCAGTAACCAATGCAATCATACATGGATATGAGAACGATTCTGGAATAGTAGAAATGCATTGCAAGCTATTTGAAGAGGGAATCGAAATAATAATATCTGATAGAGGAAAGGGAATAGAGGATGTTGAATTGGCGAGACAGCCTCTATATACGTCAAAACCAGACATGGAGCGCTCTGGAATGGGTTTTACAGTGATGGAAAGCTTTATGGATGGCGTTGAAATAGCTTCGGAATTAAATAAGGGTACCACTGTAAAAATGTTCAAAAATCTAAAGAAGACTTAGCTCGGATGTAGTTTTTCGAGCATAGCGCCCTTATTCCAAGCAGGCAGTTCTTAGCTCACGCTAGGAGAGCGGGAGATTAGAAATGGCGCGAAGGAGGAAAGAAGATTTAGCTTAATTGCAGTTATATAACACTCAAAAAATCTATCGGTGCAGGAGGCTTATTGCCAAAATATAGGAATTTTTATGTTTAACAGTGTAGTTGTTCATCTCAACTAATCTATGCAATTATTTTTAATTTAACGTACCATTGAAGTACGAATATCTGTAATTTTCAACTGGGAAATTTGATTGATTTGTTTGGGAAATTACTAATACCAACACGGGCAAAATATTATCTATTTGAATTTTAATAGTCTAAAAATCAGCACAAAACTAAAGAGATTACCAAAGTTAATTACGGTTCAAAGCCTTCGCCTTTAGGCAAATCATGCTTTTAAAGACTTTAATTAAAATGGTTTTTACTTCAGAAGGCTTTAGCCTCAAACACAAACAATCAGTTTTTTGTTTGTTGTAATTGACTCTAGTAATTATGTTTATAATCCACCTAGCAGATTATTATTATTGCATGTAAATAAATGTAATATATGTATAAAAATATATGTTATTGCTAATAATTTAATATGATATGGTTTGAATACTCTAAAAATATTCATTACATATGCTGGGATTAGTTAACAAAATATGTATAGGAAGGTTTAGAAAGCTATGAAGGAAATAACAGATGATGAGGTAAAATCACTCATTGAAGAGGCTAAGGCTGGAAATAGGCAGGCACAGACAATCTTAGTTGAAAAAAACGTGGGTCTTATTTGGAGCATTGTAAAAAGATTTCAAAATAGAGGCTATGAAATTGATGATTTGTTTCAAATAGGGAGCATAGGATTAATTAAAGCTATTAATAAGTTTGATTCATCTTATAATGTAAAGTTTTCTACATATGCCGTTCCTATGATAATTGGAGAAATAAAAAGATTTATCAGAGATGATGGGATAATCAAGGTTAGCAGATCCCTTAAAGAGATATCTTCAAGGGCACGAATAACGAAAGAGATTATGTGCAAGGAACTAGGTAGAGAACCTACAATAACAGAAATTGCTTCTAGAATGAATGTTTCTGCCGAAGAATTAGTTATGGCATTTGAAGCGGGCTGTACCCCTGAATCATTATACAGTACCATTGGGGAAGGCGACAACTCGCCAATATTGTTAATAGATAGAATAAATGCGGATAATAATAGCAGTGAGATAGACTTAATTGATAAAATTGCAATAAGGCAGATTCTTGATACATTAGATACCAGAGAGCGACAAATAATAATATTACGGTATTTTAAAGAGAAGACACAGGTACAGATAGCAAAGCTACTTGGAATATCGCAAGTGCAAGTATCCCGTATTGAGAAGAAAATATTACACGATATTAAGCTCAAAATGATAGCAAACAACAATTAACAGTTGATATTGAGGATAAACAAATGTTGAAAACTATAAATTTGCAAAAGAAGAAAGCTTTATTGATTACTTTAGCAATACTAATCTTATGCGGAGTTATTACTCTTATTGTATTATTTTGTATGGACACTGTTGAAATCCCTAATAAGGCAGTTTATGTATTTGAATTAAAACAGCTATAAGGTTGATGGAGATATTTGATTAGAGTTTATTTGGAAATATTAGTTTTATGAAAATTATAATAATTTAAATTTATTTGTTAAGAATAAGATATATTAATTTATATCTTATTTTTTATTTTGCGAAGAATCGGTGTCAGCCTATTTTTTATGTTTCTTATACAGGTAAATTACTGACAAATAAATGGAATAAATCAAGTAGGGGCTGAAAACAGGCGGTTTTTATCCAAAGGATTCCTAGTAACAAGAAAATTTGCATATAAGAGACTAATATTTGAACTAGATAATTGCCTGATTAAACGAAGTATTTGTAGTATAGTTAGTATCCATCAAGTTGTGTATGTATGCAAAGCAGAAGCTCTTTGCTATATGTTATTGCAAATTTTTGTGCCTTAATAGGGCGTGGGAGGTTAGTATGAAACAAGTTTTTACTAAAGAAGAGTATGCAGAGCATGTGAAAAGTGTTTCGCCAAACTCGAAGTTGTTTAGTAATATGATAAAAGCATTTGTTGTAGGAGGACTTATTTGTGATATAGGACAATTTATAACTAATGTACTTAAGGCAAGTGGATTGGATAAAGATACTGTATCAAATATTACCGTGATAATTATGATTTTTCTAGGGGCATCACTAACAGCTTTAAATGTTTACAATTTAATTGGAAAATTTGCAGGCGCAGGCTCAATTGTGCCAATTACAGGTTTTGCAAACTCAGTAGTATCACCAGCAATGGAATTTAAAACTGAGGGATATATTATGGGAATGGGAGCAAAAATGTTTGTAATTGCCGGACCCGTAATTGTATTTGGAATATGCTCTGCTATGATAGCAGGAGTAATACACTATTTTATATCGTATCTATAGATTAACAATTATCTAGGTAATAATATTAGCAGCTATGTATCAAACTGTGTGTAAAAGCTTATACTTATAATTATTGTTATACATTGAATTAAGGAGACAACTATGGCAGAAAAACATATTGGTAAGCAGACTGTTGTTTTAAATAATCCACCAACAATTAAGGCTACAGCTTCAATTGTTGGACCTAAAGAAGGAAAAGGAGATCTGAAAAAAGGCTTTGATTATATAATGCCAGATGAACTTTGGGGAGAGGATAGCTGGGAAAAGGCAGAAAGCAAGCTGGTAAGAGAAACATTTGCAAAGCTTTTGCAGAATTCAGGGCTTAGTAATGATAAAATCGAATATATTTTAGCTGGAGATTTGTTGAATCAATGTATAGCAGCAAACTATGGGTTAAGAGAGACAAATGTGCCTTTTCTTGGATTATACGGTGCATGTTCAACTATGGCAGAGTCAATGAGTATTGGAAGTATGCTTGTTGATGGTGGTTTTGCTGATAATGTTGTGTGCCTTACTTCAAGCCATTTTTGCTCAGCAGAGAAGCAATTTAGATTTCCATTGGAACTGGGAAACCAAAGAACACCAACAGCCCAATGGACTGTTACAGGTTCAGGAGCAGTTATGTTATCAGCTCAGGGAGCAGGGCCGTATATTAAGCATATAACTACTGGTAAAATTAATGATTTAGGTGTAACTGATGTAAACAACATGGGTGCTGCAATGGCTCCTGCAGCTGCTGACACTATTCTTGCGCATTTTTCTGACACGGGACTTGTACCTGAGTATTATGATTTAATTGTTACAGGGGATTTAGGCAAGATTGGAAAACAATTGTGTATAGATATTTTAAAAATGAATGGACTTAACATTGAAGCTATGTATAATGATTGTGGTGTAATGATTTACAAGTTAGAAGAACAGGATGCTCATGCTGGCGGAAGCGGTTGTGGCTGCTCTGCTACAGTATTTGCTGGACACATATATAAGGAAATTATGAAAGGTAATTTGAAAAGAGTATTATTTATTGCAACCGGAGCACTAATGAGTCCAATAAGTTTGCAGCAAAAAGAGTCGATTCCTGGTATAGCACATGCAGTAAGTATTCATAGAAGTATTGACTAAAAATAAGGATATAATTTATCGTTGTTTATTTCAAATATAGGAGGTTTGAACCAGCATATTAGTTTATTCTAAATACTGGTTTAGATATAAATTATGAGTTATTTAAGTGCTTTTTTAGTAGGAGGAATTATTTGTGCAATAGGACAGCTTCTTATAGATAAAACAAAACTTACGTCTGCCAAAATTTTAGTGTTATATGTGGTATTAGGGGCAGTACTTGCATCATTTGGGATTTATCAAAAAATTGTTGATATAGGTGGAGCTGGAGCAACAATACCACTGACTGGTTTTGGGTATAGTTTGGCTAAAGGTGTTTTTAACGAGGTTGACAGAATTGGTATACTTGGTGTTTTTACAGGTGGGTTCAAAGCCGCTTCAGCAGGACTTTCTGCTGCTGTATTTTTTGGTTATATAATGGCTGCTATATCGAGGTCAAAAGCTAAGAAATAAAAAGTATACTTTAAACAGTTAAAGAATAGTCTGGTTTAATTACAAAAAATATGTCGCAGATATGAAGTTTTAAGTATAAATTTTTTAAAAACATATAGAATTATGATTGAATATTGTATATAATTAATTATGATTTTATAGGTTTATAGCCTTTTTTTTGCAACTATGTTTTTTACTATATATAATAAGGTGGATTGTTATGAATATAGAGTACATTAACCCTTTTATTGAGGCGAGTCAAACAGTATTGCAGCAAGTAGCTAGTATTGATGCGAAGCTTGGCAAGGTTTTTCTTAGATCTTCTCCATACAAAGGGGAGGCAGTAGTTATAATGGTTGGCATAACTGGTAAAATGAGAGGTCAAACTATTTTTACCATGTCAAAGGAGACAGCTTTCAAAATAGCATCAGCTATGATGTGTGGTATGCCAGTTGAAGAATTGAATGAGATATCAAAGAGTGCGTTATCTGAATTAACAAATATGATTTTAGGTAATGCTGCAACTCTGCTTTATAACAAAGGTATAGGAATAGAAATAACACCTCCTTCTTTACTTTTAGGTGAAAATTTGTCAATATCTCAATCAAAAATGCAAACTATATGTATCCCTCTATATTTAACAGATACAGAAATTTTGGAGATTGATTTGTCTGTTGAAAATTGAGAAATAGTTACATATTTGATAAAATATATGACGATACATTTAAACAAGCGATTATTACTAATATACAATAAAAAAGATGGTATAGACCATCTTTTTTATTTGACATCTAATAAAAATAAGAAAGGAAATAAGATAAATGTCGTTAAATATTGTTTTAGTGGAACCCGAAATTCCTCAGAATACAGGAAATATTGTAAGAACATGTGCAGCAACTGGTACTATTCTCCATTTGGTAGGTCCTCTTGGCTTTTCAATAGAAGATAAATATTTGAAAAGGGCTGGATTAGATTATTGGAATGATGCTCAAATAAAATATTACGATAGTTTAGAAATATTTATGGAAAAGAATGGCGATAATAAATTGTATTACTCAACAACAAAGGCTATAAATAAGTACAGCGATATTACATATGAGGAGGATTGCTTTATACTTTTTGGTAAGGAAACTGCAGGATTGCCTGAAGAATTGCTAAAAGAGAACAAGGAAAGCTGCATTAGAATTCCTATGAAAGAGGGGATACGCTCGCTTAATTTATCGAATTCTGTGGCTGTTGTTGTGTATGAAGCCCTTAGACAGAAAAATTTTGGAGAACTAGAAACTAAGGGACACTTAGTTAAATTCGATTGGTAAAATAAGTCTTCGCCTATTTGTGGATTTTTCTAACTACACAGTTGCACGTTATAATTTCCAGATTATACTTTTCGTTTAACCAACTTAATTAACTTTATTAAATTAAAGAAATCTAAATAACTGTACTCAGGCTTTCTATTGAAAATTGAGATTACATTATTTTAATTATTGTGTGATAAATAAATAAAATTGGGTATATTAAAATAGATATAGTATAATTATTTTTATTTATTTTTTGTTAACGGGATTTAATGAGTGGTGGTCAAATTAGTCAGAAAGAAAGGTTTGTTAATGAGTTTATAGAATTGGTGAAGATAGATAGTTTATCACGCAAAGAAAGAAAAATGTGTGATACTTTAAAATATAAGTTACAAGATTGAATTCAAAGGGTATAGAGTCAGTTAATTTAAGCATTGAAATGACAAAGGTTCATAGTGTAGAAGAGCAAATATCAATAACAGATATGGTAAATGCAACATTATTTCTTATATCTATAATAGAAAATATTGAGTATGCTAATTGATATTTGTATAAATGGAGGAGTGTATATTGCAAACTATTTTAAAGCTATCAGAAATATCAATATTCGATAAAAAAATATTTGATGACTATATTAAAAAGCTGGATTCGCAGGTATCTGAATTAAATTTTACAAACTTTTATATGTGGAGAGATTATTATGAAATAAGATATAGCATTATTAATGAATTTTTGTGCATAATATCTTCTGGTGGGGATAAACCCTTTTGTTATTTTCCAATAGGAGACTACAATAATATTGAAAATTTGAAAATTGCAATATATTCTATGAGAGATTATTTCTACCAACATAATTGGGAATTCATTATGTGCCGAGTTTCAGCACAGCAAGTTTCTGTTTTGGAGAATTTAGATATTAGATTTATTGCAAAAGAGGATAGGGACAACTTTGATTATATATACTATGTACAGAATCTTTCAACTCTTAAGGGGAAGAAGCTCGATGGAAAAAGGAACCATATTAATAAGTTTAAAAAGCTGTATACCTTTAAGTATGAAGAAATATCAGATAAAAATATATCAGACTGCGTAAATATTTTAGAAAAATGGTCAATACAAAGGAATTATTTTGAGGATGAAAGCCTTATTGCTGAACGAAAAGCAAATTTTGATTTGTTAAATAATTATAAATTTTTGAATGTTAAGGGTGCTCTAATAAAAGTTGATGGTAAACCAGAAGCATTTACGGTGGGCGAAAAGTTGAACAGCAATACAGTTGTAATTCATGTGGAGAAGGCAAATGCTGAGATAAATGGTCTTTATCCGTTAATAAATCAACAGTTTCTGTCAAATCATTGGAATGGTATTGAATATGTAAATCGGGAGCAGGATTTGGGGATTAATGGATTAAGAAAGGCAAAATTATCATACAATCCAATAATACTATTGGAAAAATTCACAGTAGAACTTTGTTAAAATATTAATAATTTGGCGTTTATCCTATTGATAATGTTTAAAAAATAATATAAAATTATCATTGGTTTAGGAAAAACAAACCGATTGTTATGTTGATAAGCATTTATATGCTTGACTAATTAATAAAAATTTTAGGAGGTAACGACAATGGCAGTAAAAATTGGTATTAATGGTTTTGGACGTATTGGACGTCTTGTTTTCAGGGCTGCAGTAAGTAACCCTAATGTAGAAGTAAAGGGAATCAATGATCCTTTCATCGATCTCGAGTATCTAAAATATATGTTAACTTATGACACAGTTCATGGTAAATTTGACGGCGAAGTTAGCACTGATGGTGGA
>JAEZIB010000002.1 GCA_023416275.1 Bacillota bacterium
GGGGAGAATGCCAGATAAAAATCACTTCCGCATTTTAATCCTGAGCTTTCAAGGATTGGCTTTACTACTTCTTCTGTAGTACCCGGATATGTAGTACTTTCAAGTACAACAAGCATGTCCTTGTGAAGGTATTTTGTAATGTCCCGTGTAGAATTGACAACATATGAAACGTCAGGCTGAAAGTATTTATCCAAAGGTGTCGGAACACATATTATAACACAATCTACTTTTTCCAATAATGTGTGATCGACTGTAGCTTTAAATTTGCCAGTCTTAATCACACTAGATAGATCATCGGCACATACATCGCTAACATAGTTGTTACCATTATTAGCCATCCTTACCTTTTGCTTTTTAACATCAAATCCTATAACATCATATCCGGCCTTAGCAACTTCTACAGCAAGCGGCAGTCCAACATAACCAAGGCCAATAATACCTATAACTGCTGTCTTGCTGTTAATTCTGTCAATCAAAATATCATTCATAGTATCCTCTCCAAATGATTGATTTGTTTTCTTCAAAATGCAAATATTAAGCTACTAAAATGGTCTAAAAACATAATTAAATAATCTATTGTACGAACTCATCAATCTTTATATTTTATTAAGAATTACTACTGTGTATTTATTCTGCAATCGCAGTAGCTTGTTCCACATTTTGTATATAGAAGCATAGTAGTATATTACCTATATAAATTATCGGGCAACAAAATGATTTTATTAAGTATCAACATGGCTTAAATATATAAATTCCTTTTATGTAAACTAAAGTAGAGAATATGTCGATATGTACTTAGAAGACCATTTCAATTAAACATTTTATCCAATTTTTGGTGTTCTATTGTAGTAAAGATATAATTTAAATGAAAGAATTAATTGAAATAAGGATTTATGCCGAAGAAAGGATATAATGGCAAATGTATAACGAATTCAGTAAAAAGAAATTAAAAGAAGACATTATTCATTTGGTAGAAATAGAGCAATTAAATTCTGCAAAATTACTGATAGAAGAATATGCTAAAATATCACCCGAAGATCCTGAAGTTTATTCAATAAGTGGAGTTATTGCATTTTCGGAAAGAAGATTAAATGATGCTGAAAATATTTTTCTAGAAGGTATTAAAAGAGACAGTAGTAATTTTGATCTTTTATTTAATTTGGGTTACTTATATGAAACCAAAACAGATAGTATGGCTGCATTAGAGTATTATAAAATTGCATTATCTACTGCAAAAACGAAAGAACAAATAAGTAATTTAAGAGCAGGAATTGAACGGGTAAAATTAAGTTTAGATAACCAAAACTACACAATAGAAACCGTTACAGATATTACTGAATATTTTAAAGAACATATAGACAACGGTATTGCTGAATACTTCATAAATAAAGAATATAATAAAATAATACAAGCAATTAAAAACAATATTATTAATAGGAAATATGATCAGGTTATTCTGATTTGTAAATACTGGTTAAATAAAATAGAGAATAGTACTGCAATAATTTACTACTATATGGGGGTGGCAGCAAACGGTATTGGAGATTTTCAAAGTGCCATTGAATATCATAAAAAGGCCTTAGCATTGGATAATTCTCTTGCCGATTTATGTCTGAAAAAATCTAAGTACCGTTATATCTATGACGAAAAAAAGATAAGTTGTATTGGTTGCGGTTGTGAAAACTATGAAATTGTTAATGTATCAAATCAGTCCATTTCCGAAGACAACAAAGAATTAATTAATCCAATAAGAATATGGGTAAGATGCAGCCATTGTAAATTGATATATGCTAATCCAATTCCTTCAGAAGAAATGTTGAATACATATTATTCAATAATTGCAAAAGAGAAATTTGGAGGGATATATGGAAATATAGATGACAGGTTAGATTTATTAGCAAATATGGCTAATAAAAGGCTAGACAAAATCGAAAAGTATACTGGTGGAGCAAAAACCCTATTAGACATAGGAACCGGTATAGGTATTTTTACCCGTATTGCTCTGGATAGGGGATGGCAAGCTGAAGGTTTAGAGTTTACTCCAGAAGATTGCCAATATGCAAAAGAAAAGTTTGGCCTTGATTTACTCCAGGAGAATTTTTATAATTTTAAAGAAAATAAGAAGTATGACGCAGTAACCTTATTTGAGGTAATAGAACATTTAAGAAATCCATTAAAGGATCTCAAACAAATTAGTAAATTGATTAAGGATAATGGTATCCTGGTTATTGCTACACCAATGCAAGATAGCGTATACGCTAAAAAGGTTAAAGAGAATAACCTCTTTTGGTGTACTGTAACTCATTTATCATATTTCACAAAAGATGTATTATCAAACTACTTAAAAGAATCAGGATTTGAATTAATAGAAATAAATGACTCATTGGAAGGAATGGGAAGAATGGAGTTTTATTGCAGAAAGATCTAAGCTTAATTTAAAGAAGCAAATTTGCTATATAATTTTTATATGAGCAATTTGGTAAAATATTTATTATTCTTTCTAACTGATTTCTATTTATATACCCTTTTCTATATGCTACTTCTTCTATACAAGCGACCTTAAGGCCTTGTCTTTTTTCTATTGTGGCAACAAAATCTGAAGCATCAAGCAAGCTTTCCGGGGTCCCTGTATCAAGCCATGCAATTCCTCTGCCTATAATATCCGCTTTAAGCCTGTTTTCCAACAAATATGCATTGAGTATATCAACAATTTCAAGTTCTCCACGGTTGGATGGTGTTATCTTTTTAGCTTTCTCCACAACACTGCTGTCAAAGAGATAAATACCCGGAATTGCATAATTGCTTTTAGGAGTTTGCGGTTTTTCTTCTATTCCTATTACCTTTCCATTCTTATCAAATTCCAGCACGCCATATCTTTCAGGGTTTATAACATAATACCCAAAAATTACTGCTCCGCTAAGCTGCAGAGATCTTCCAAGCGTCTGGTTGAAACCTTGTCCGTAAAAGATATTGTCACCAAGCATCAGACATACATTATCCTGACCAATAAATTCTTCGCCTATAATAAATGCGTCAGGAATACCTCTAGGAATTTCCTGAATTTTGTAGCTAAGGCGTATTCCTAGATGGCTCCCATCTTTAAAAACATTTTGAATTAATGGAACATCATTTGGTGTAGAAATTATAAGAATATCCTTAATACCCATAAGCATAAGTGTTGATAAAGGATAATAAATCATAGGTTTATCAAATACCGGCAATAGTTGTTTGCATATTGAGTTTGTACTTGGATAAAGCCTTGTACCATTCCCACCTGCCAATAATATTCCCTTCATTTAAACACCCCTTTACTAATTATACATCTCAGTATAATAAGTCAAATAATTGCCGCCGGTAATACTATCGAACCATTTTTTATTGTCGAGATACCAAAATACTGTTTTCTCAATACCAACCTCAAATGTAATCTCTGGCTTCCATCCTAATTCTTTCTGTATATAGGAAGAATCTATAGCATATCGCCAATCATGGCCCTTTCTATCTTCAACAAATTCATATAGTTCGTTCTCCGTCTTTTTACCCGAAATAGTGTTATTCTTTTCGATTATTCTAATAATACTAGTTACAATATCAATATTTCTTTGCTCACAATTTGCCCCAATATTATATACTTTTCCAGGCTTCCCTTCATGTAACACCAGATCTAGAGCGCTGCAATGATCCTTAACATAAATCCAATCCCGTACATTTTTGCCGTTACCATAAACAGGTACCGGTTTTCCGCAAAGACAATTACTAATGGCTAATGGTATTAATTTTTCAGGAAACTGATATGGGCCATAGTTATTAGAGCATCTTGTAATATTTATCGGCATTTTATATGTATCAAAATATGATTTGACTAAAAGGTCAGCTGCTGCTTTACTTGCAGAATACGGGCTATGTGGGTCAAGCGGTGTTTCTTCAGTAAAATATCCTGATTCTCCAAGGGAACCATAAACCTCATCAGTAGAAACCTGTAAGAATTTTTTGCCTCCCTTAAATCCATTTTCAGTCTTCCAGTATTTCATAGCTGAGAAGAGAAGAGTCTGTGAGCCTAATACATTCGTTTTAACAAATACTTCAGGGTTTTTAATACTTCGATCAACATGAGATTCTGCAGCAAAGTTAACAACAAAATCAATATCATATTTTGTAAATATATTGTCTAATAGTTCTTTATCACAGATATCACCTTTTATAAACGTATAATTCCTTCTCTCTTTTATACTATCCAGGTTACTAAGATTACCCGCATATGTAAGCTTATCCAGGTTTATAACAAATATCTGGTCCTTATACTTTCCAAATATGCTATGAATAAAATTGGAGCCTATAAACCCAGCTCCACCAGTAACAAGATATGTTCTCACAAAATACTCCTTCCACTATAAATAATTAATAGCCTAATATTTTGTATATGTTTTTTATTATATAATTTTGTTCTTGCTCTGTTAAGTCTGCATACACTGGCAACCTTAGAAGTCTTTTACTTAAATCCTCGGTTTTAGGTAAATCTCCTTCTTTATATCCAAGTTTTATCCCCATCGGAGAACTGTGCAACGGAACATAGTGGAATAATGCTTGAACTCCCTTGGCTTTAAGACTATCCATCAAATTATTTCTTTCAATTTCACTATTAAGCAGGATATAAAACATATGATAATTACTTGTACAATCTGGGAGAACAATAGGTAATCTTAGTATTCCTTCTTCTTGAAGAGGCTTTAAGCCATTGTAATACTTTTTAAACACTTTTTCTCTTAAATCATTAATTTCTATAAGTTTTTCAAACTGCGCATAAAGGAGGGCTGCAAGAATATCTGAAGGTAAAAAGCTTGAACCCATACTTACCCAGCTATACTTGTCCACTTCGCCCCTGAAGAATTTACTCCTGTTTGTACCTTTTTCCCGTATAATTTCCGCTTTTTCTATAAGGTCATAATCATGATTAATAAGTATTGCTCCACCCTCACCACAGGAGTAATTCTTGGTTTCATGAAAGCTGAAACAGCCAATGTCTCCAATAGTTCCAAGATATCTATGCTTATATTTTGCATTAACACCCTGTGCTGCATCTTCCACTACTTTTAAATTATATTTTTTTGCTATTTTCAAAATCTCATCCATATCACAGGATATTCCTGCGTAATGAACAGGGAAAATAGCTTTTGTCCGTTCAGTTATTCTATTTTCAATATCTTCAGGATTAATATTTAGTGTTTTCTCATCAATGTCGGCAAAAACAGGCTTAGCCCCCCTTAATACAACTGCATTTGCAGTTGATACAAAAGTATAGGAAGGCATTATAACTTCATCACCAGGCTGCAAATCAATAAGAAGAGCAGCCATATCAAGTGCTGAACTACATGAGGTAGTAAGCAGAGCCTTTTTTGTATTGAAGCTTTTTTCTATAAAATCATTTACCTTTTTTGTATAGAATCCATCACCTGATATATGATCTTTTAAAAAGCATTGTTCAATATAGCTAACACCATTTTCAGAAAAGTATGGCTTATTAAATGGAATATTCATTTATTCTCCTTAATATTAGTGTTATTCTACCATTACAGCATAACCAAAGCCAGTTTTTCCATAGTCGTTTCCATTATACAACATACAGATTTGGTCATTATTCTTAAATACCCAAGGATAACAAACCATTTTACTATCCCATCCATTAGCGGAAACATCAATTCCAACCTTTTCATCCAACCTTGTCCAGTTTTCACCATCTTCTGATTCTGCATATCCTATTCTATATGATTCATTGTCTTTTGATGCCCGGTAAGAATACCACATACAAAAAACTCCGTTATTAAAAATTACACATGGCCTAGCAATAGCATATTCATATTCGTTTTTAAAATCTATACATACTCTTCCTCCACGTTCCCATGATAATCCATCCTTTGAAATAGCATAACGAATATGATAAAAATGCTTATAGCCATTTGATGCAAGTTCCCATTTTTGGCCCGATACATACCACATTCTCCATAAGTGCCCATCATAAATAACACATGGAGAACCAAGCAAATATGGATCAACTAAGTTCCTATCCATAAGAGGGCCATTTGATATTTTATTGAATGTAGTTCCTCCGTCATTACTTATTGCCAAACCGATACTTAATCTAAATAAGTTTGATTGCCCAAGGTTCCATCCGGTATAGTACATATAGATTTGCTCCTCATGTTTAACTATACAGGATCCCATAGCACCACAATCATCAAAGGTTCCAAATAATCCAGGAACAAGTACTGGATAATCCGCTTCATTAACAATCTTCCAAGGAAGTTTTGATATATCAATATCAACCCATAGAGTATGTGATTGATTAGATTTATTTCTGGATGAAAAGTAGACTCTAATAATGCTATCACTTAACGTTAGTATAAATGGTAATTGGCAATGTGAGATGCACCACTTTTCTACACCATCGACTAAATAAAGATGCCCTTTTTTAATCCATTTCATAAAACAACACTCCAAAAAGTAAGTATAAGTAAAGCTATTATTATTTAATTACACCTATCGTGAATTCATATAAGTTATAGTCATGCAATAATGCAACATTTTTAGAAAAATTTTTTTTACAAAAGTCGAAAAAGAAACATGGATCTGCATAAAACAAATAAGGTTTCATATAATCGATATCGGAATATTTAGTGAGAATGTTAAATGAAAATCCTTTAGTGCTAAACTTATTCATGTCTCTAATAATATCTAGAGTATATTCCATCCATATCTGTTCGTTAGTTTCTTGCTTAACATTAAAGATACCGCTTGCTACAGTATATTCTGCAAATGTAAGTACATTACCAACCTCAAAGGTGTATCCTATTTTAGGATTGTAAAAATTTGAAAATTTATGTTTTGCTGCTTCAATCATTACACTAGAAATATCTATTCCAGTATACTGAAATTCAGGTGACAAACTCGACAGATATTCCAATAGACTGCCATACCCACAGCCAAGATCATTTAATGTAAAATAAGTATTTAAATTACTAATTACCCTTAATAATTGTTTAAATCTAATAATTTGCGATATTTCTCCATTCCAATCAACCCCTTTGGGGCAAGAACCATAAATAGCCATTTTTTGAGAGTAATAATTATCGACGTTTTTAATAATATCAATATCTTTTTTATCTGTTTTCATTAGTTTATCTCCAAAAATAGTTTTCAAATAAATATTAATTAACGTTTTAGAAGTTCTAATATAAAATACTAATTACCCTGAAATAATTGGTAATAAATAAAGTTTTCAAATTTTACTAATAATATGTAGTGTATAAAAAACTTATTTTATGCACATTAAAATATATATCGTCATTAGAATGAAAGTATTTAATAACACATGGAACAGATGTTTATAATATTCTAAATCCCACCAAATAATCTAACAATAAGAATATGGCTTATCTTGACACAGATAAGTATATTATGAGACACTATATTTTAATAAATATCCTTGTACATAGCTTTAGGAAACTAACTTTTATAGCAATAATACTTTTTAAGTGTTTCAAATAGAGTCTTAATTTTCTCTTTATTAAAAAATCTTACTCAATATTCTAGGAGATGAGTTAAAATGGAAGCTCGTATTATAGATATTTCTTATTACCTACCGGAAAAAATTTTATCCAATTTGGATCTTGCTAACATTTATAACCAATGGGATCCGGAAAAATCTTATAATAAGCTGGGAATAAATATAAGACATATTGCCGGGGACAATGAAACTGCTGTGGATCTTGCTGAGAAAGCTGCTCTAAAATTATTTGAAAAAAATCATTATTTACGGGAGGAGATAGATTTTATTATTCTTTGCACTCAAAGCCCCGATTATAAGTTACCAACATCAGCCTGCCTGCTTCAAGAAAAGTTAGGTCTTTCAACAAAATGTGGCGCTTTTGATTATAATTTAGGATGTTCAGGCTTTGTATACGGTCTTGCCATTGCAAAAGGCTTTATAAAAGCAAATGTTGCTAAAAATATACTTCTAATTATGAGTGAAACATATTCTAAATATATCCACCCTTTGGACAGAAGTACTAGAGTACTTTTTGGTGATGGGGCAGCAGCGATATGGGTAGGTGAAAGTTCTAATTCAAATAGTAGCATAAATGAATTTGTTTTTGGAACGGATGGAAAAGGAGCTAACAACTTAATTGTACAGACTGGAGGATCAAGGTTTAAACAAAGTAATATTAAAAATGATTATTTTTCCGATATAAACCATGAGAATAATTTGTATATGGACGGTTTGGAAATTTTTAATTTCACCTTAAAGTGTATTCCGTCAATTATTGAAGAAACTTTGCTCAAGAACAGAATAACTCTTGATGAAGTAGATTATTTTATATTTCATCAGGCAAATAAGTATATACTTGAACATTTAAGAAAGAAAATAATGATTCCTGAAGAAAAGTTTTATATAGATTTGAAAGACACAGGCAATACTGTATCGGCTACTATACCGATTGGGTTATACAATACTATCAACACGAACAAAATAAAACGAGGAGATAAAGTTTTACTTGTAGGTTTTGGAGTTGGATATTCACTTGGATCTTGTTTAATTACATTATAAATTCAATCTATTGGAGGTATATGAATGAGTAACGAAAAATTATTAAGAGAAATTGAAAATTTATTATCAATAAATCCAGGTAGTATAACAATAGATAAAAACTTAAAAGATATTGAAGAATGGGATTCAATGGCTTTAATTACTTTTATCGCAATGATAGATAGTGAATATGGTAAAGTAGTAAGTGCTACCGAGTTAAGAAATTGCATTACTGTTGCAGATTTAATTAATTTTATGAAATAGCTAAGAAATCTTTTTAAGTTAAATATTAATGATTAAATTGGGGTTGGATCTAGTGGAAAAAAAAGTAGCAATAATACAGTCTAATTACATCCCATGGAAAGGCTATTTTGACGCTGTTAACATGGTTGATGAATTTATACTTTATGACGATGTCCAATTTACTAAAAGAGACTGGAGAAACCGAAATATAATCAAAACTGTAAATGGATTACAGTGGTTAACTATACCCGTAGAAACTAAGGACAAGTATTTCCAAGAAATTAGTGAGACTATAATATCAGATATTGAATGGAGTAAAAAACATTGGAAAACAATTGTTTGTAACTACTCAAGGGCAAAATACTTTTATGATTTTAAAGATGTCTTTGAACAGACTTATTTTTTTGCAAGTAAAGAAAAGTATTTAAGCAAAATTAACTTTTTATTTATTGAGCAAATATGCAAAATTCTTGGAATAAGTACAAGAATAACCTGGTCTATGGATTACAATGTTAATGCTATTGAAAAAAACAAGAGATTAATTGCTTTGTGCAAGGCAGCTAATGCAACTCATTATTATTCTGGACCAGCAGCTAAATGCTATTTAAATGATAGTTTGTTTAATTCAGAGGGTATCAAAATATCATATTTTAATTATGATGAGTACCCCAAGTACCCACAACTATATGGGGAATTCAAGCATGGGGTAACTATACTTGATTTAATCTTCAATGAAGGTTCTAGTGCAGTTAATTATTTGAAAAGTTTTAAAAATAAAGAGTAATTTGGGTGAGTCTATGAAAAAAGTTATTATTTTTGGAACTGGTGAAATTGGTGCTATTGCACACTACTATTTTACTCATGATAGTGAATATATAATAGAAGCTTTTACTGTTGATGATGATTTTTTTAAGGAAGAAATTTATTGTGACTTACCAGTTATTAAATTTTCTGAAATAGAAAAAGTATATCCCCCAGAATACTTCGACATGTTTATAGCTCTTAGCTATTCTGGGCTTAATACTTTAAGGGAAAATAAGTATTTACAGTCAAAAGAAAAAGGTTATACTTTAGTAAGTTATATTAGTTCAAAGGCAACTGTATGGCCTGATTTACTTCACGGGGATAATTGTTTTATTCTTGAAAATAATACTATACAACCCTTTGCTAAGATTGGTAACAATGTTACCTTGTGGAGTGGGAACCACATTGGACACCATTCTGAAATTGGCAACAATTGTTTTATAACTTCACATGTAGTTATATCAGGTGGTGTAAAAGTAGATAATAATTGTTTCATTGGTGTGAATTCAACAATAAGAGATCATGTACATATTGGTAAAAGTTCTATAATTGGTGCAGGAGCCTGGATAAACAAAAATACACATGACGGAGAGGTATATATATCAAAACCAACACCTCATTATAATATATCAATTAATGATATTAAAATTTAGATAAATTCACAAGTTATCAAACACATTTTTTGAATAGTTTAAAGCTGTTTTATCATTATAAATATCTAATATATTTTTTTTATTATTATTAGCAGAATTATCACTATATCTCACTACATTTTCAATAGATGCATTATCTAAATCGCTTACATCATATATATCTATATTAAGCATTCGTAGTAAAGGATATAGTGTTGTATTGGTTTTTATATAAATCTTTTTCCCAAGGCAAAACAATGCAATCATATTACCAAATGCTTGCTGCCTATTATGGTTGAATATGGCTATGTCAACTTGCTTCAGTAAACAAAAATATTCTTCAGGAGATAAAAAATCAGTAATTGGTATAAACCGCTCACCAAATAATCTTTTTCCTTCTTTAATCAATTTATTTACATATTTATCAATACCCCCGTAAGATAACGGCATAACAATACAGAAATCTTTTGATTCAATTTTTGACATTTTATATAGGATATCAATGTGATTATTACCTGCTGAAGAAGAATTTCCAACCAGAACCATATATTTATATCCATTTTTTAAATGACTTATACTTGAATCATCGTTAATACACTGGTCTAATAAATTTAAATCAATTGGATTTGGGTAGATGAAAGGAAGGTGTTTAGCGACCGTAATATAATTTTCTTTTATTTTACCAAACTCACCAATATCCCCCTCGATATTTGCCAAAATATAATTTATTTTTCTTATTGCAGATTTTCTATAGAAGTTCTTTATATTATCTTTATTGACTGTAGTACTAATTTTATATCCTATCGACTCCAATAACTTAACTGTGTGTTCATCAAAAAGATTCGTATCAATATAATTATATATATCTCCACCCCACACAATCCAATATGTTGGGCTTTTTATGTCAAATTTACACATTAACTCGCATATATAGTCAAATAAATAATGAATAAAAACTTTAGAGCTCTTATTCATATACTGTATAAGCTCTTCGATATCTTCAAATATACTCATTTTTATTACATTATGTGAATTAGTATGAACATATTTTAACTCAGTGTCCTTATCATCGCACATAATAATAAATAGATGTTTCTTATTATCAAACTGTCCATTAATAAACGTAATATATCTTTCGCAATATATAGAGTCATACATTAGGTGTAAATTTACACCATTTCCTTCAAATGAGCCCTCAGCTAACTTATCCTCTAATTGATTTTGAATTATATTACAGAAACTTTTTTCCAAATTATAAATAGCTTCCATTGCTGTTTTTTGCTTATCTGAGGAATTGATATTAAATAAGGCTTTCTCGTATGTTTCTAGTGCCTTTAAATGCAAACCTTTTTGTTCAAACAAATACCCAAGATTATAATTTAAGTCAAAATCAAAGGGATCCTTTTCTAATGCATTTAAAAGTATATTTTCAGCATCATCATTTCTATTTTGCATTATTTTAATTATTGCTCTCATTGAGTAGGACTCAGCATCCCATACAATCTCATCATAATTATCAAGTGCTTCCTCAGCGTCCCCTAACAAACCCTGTTCAATTAGCCTTTCAATTTCATTCTTTATTTTTTTCGCCTTTTTTTGTAATTCTGGATCATTTATTTGCATTAATACATCCCCTTAATAATAACACAATGGCACTAGTTATAATGATTTCAAATTATATTCCCTTTTTAAAAAACTCATCTTTATATTTATCCATAAAGCAAGCCATATAAGGGTATGCTTTCAGCGCATCCTTAAAGTACTTAATTCCTGTTGTATAATTTCCCCTTGAAACTGCTTCAACTGAATAATAAAGAGCAGACAAAAGCCTGTCTTCTTCATCTTCAATGGTGCTATAATTTAAACGGAGCCTATCAATATTATAGAGCATAGAAATATACTTCATACCTCTATCTACATAGAGTTTAAAGATATCATAATAGGGTTCAGAAATATCTCTTTCCTGCTTTTTTACTGCTTCAGCCTCTTTGTACAACATTAATGAGGCTATAGAAACATATACTTTCAAGCCTTGATAATCATTATCACGTATATTTTCTTCCTGAAGATACTTAATAAAATATTCAGTAATATTCTCATATTTATCCGACAGATACTTAACAAACTGTCTTATCTTTGATTTGCTCATTTTTTTAAATACTGAAAACGCTGGCCGTGGATTTGTATCAATATTACCTAATATTTCGGCATAAAAATCAGAGAGTTCATTAAAATCGGCAATACTAACTGCTTTATTGATAAGATCTTCTTTATCTTCAGGCTCACATATTCTTATTCTATTTAACAGTGAATAAATATCGTCCCCATAAGATAAACACTGTTCAAGTTTTCTATTAGCATCAAATGTCAGGTCTTTTTTGGCGTTCTCCAAATTGCTTATAAGTATATCCTTCAAAGTCTGGTCATTGCCAGCTTCTTTTAACGTATCCGGAATCTGATCAAATTTCCCCTGCTTTGCTAAAATTTTGATTACATAAGGAAGCCTGATCTCTATATCCTCTACTTGTTTGATATATTTATATGCATTGTCGTACTCTCCTTTATTATAAAAACTATTTATAATACAATTTAAGGCTGTATCTATGAAATTTGCACTTAAATAATGCGTTTCCACAGAACGGTCACATGATATTGGCAAGTTTTCATAGTTATTTACCTTTTCAATGAAGTATATATAATACTGGATAGCATCCTCTTCCCTCCCAAGATGCAGTAAGGCAAATGAGGATAAGTAGTAAAGATCAATTAAATCACCTCTTAAACTAATTCCCTCTTTACACACGTCAAGTGC
Source organism: Bacillota bacterium (assembly GCA_023416275.1). Lineage (GTDB taxonomy): Bacteria > Bacillota > Clostridia > Acetivibrionales > DSM-1351 > Ruminiclostridium. The sequence continues at coordinate 13,073 of JAEZIB010000002.1, forward strand.
TTCATTGTATTCCTTTTGTTCACAAGATATGTGCGCATATGTAATATATACATATGTAAACATTCTTTTTGAAGCATCATCCATTGGTGAAATAAGCTTATATGCCTTTCGTATCTCGCATAGAGCCTCATTTTTATCTTGATGGGCATTGTAGCTTCTTGCTAATTGATATCTGTAATATATGTTATCAGGATCTTTTTCCAATTCCCTTTTTAGAATACCTGCAGTACGTTCAAATTTCTTTTCGCTTAATTCTTTATTACCCTTGAAAATGTAGCCATAATGATCAAGATAAATATCTGTATTACATATAGGAGGTTTATATTTCGGCTGGTTATGAACACTTCCCTCATACCGAAATGTTCCATCGTTTCTAAAAACTCTTTCCTGAGGGAGAACAGTATAACTTGCTTTTCGCCCGAAGGAAGAATAATTTTTAATTTTAAGTACAAGGGTATTAAGTTTCTTAGATTCTTCTCCATTTAATATTTCATATAGTTTTTCTGCATTTACCAGTACTTCATCGGCATCAAGAATCAGAATCCATTCACCTTTTGCATATGATATTGTTATATTCCTCATGTTTGAGAAATGCTGCTGCCATTCATGGAAATATAACTTTGAAGTATACTTTTTGGCAATATCCACTGTTTTGTCCTCTGAGCCTGTATCCACTATAATAAGCTCAACATCAGGCTGTCCGAGAAGAAAAGAAAGTCCTTCCAGGCATCGTTCCAAATTTTTTTCTTCATCCTTTACCATCATGCAAATACTTAACTTGTAGTCGTAATTCATAGAAATCTACTCCATTCAGTTTTTGAGACAATCTATCCAATACTCGAGAAGTGGCTTCAGCTCATACTCCATAGTGTCCGCAAACAAATTATAATCCTTGCTTTCAAATGCAGGATACAGCATGTTCAGCTTTTCAGTTAGTTCCAATATATCAATTGAACTGTAATAGTCCTTAATTATATTAATTCCTTCACTTAATACATTCATGTCATCAATAAGGTTGATAATTCTATCGTTATCCATCGTATTATTTATTTTAAACCCATTACAAATATCGTCAATTCTTATGCATAAGTTAATTAATAATTCATTTATAGAATTTTTAATTTCAAGTATCTTATCGTCCATTTTTAAACCTCCATCCAATATTTATTTTCCTATTATAGTCAAAAGAGACTCTGGCAATCCAGAGTCTCTTTACTGTTAAAAATTACTACCTTAATAAATTCAATACACCCTGCGGAGCCTGGTTGGCTTGTGCAAGCATTGATGTAGCAGCCTGCTGAAGTATATTGTTTTTAGTAAACGTTGCCATTTCATTGGCCATATCGGTATCTCTGATACGGGATTCTGCTGACTGCAGGTTTTCAACGGTTGTATTGAGATTTCTTACTGTACTTTCAAGCCTGTTCTGCTGAGATCCATAAGTTGCTCTCTGCTTATTAACTGTTTTTATCGCTTCTTCGATAGTTGCTACAGAAGCATTTGCACTAGTCAGGTTCTGGGCACTAGTAAGTGACGCTGTTGCAATTGCAAGCGCAGTAGTTCCATTATCAGAAATAATAATATTTGCAGCCGCCGTTATATTCTTACCGTTAAATTTGGTATTATCAATAACGTTATCAATTTCATTACCTAATTGTGTCAATTCAAGATCCAAGTTGTCTATATCATCGGTACTATAGGTTCCATTTGCCTTCTGGACTGCAAGTTCCTTCATTCTTACAAGCATGTTGCTGACTTCATTGAGTGCACCTTCTGCAGTTTGTATGAGGGATATGCCATCCTGAGCATTCCTTGAAGCCTGTGTCAAACCTCTTATCTGTCCTCTCATCTTCTCAGATATTGACAAACCTGCAGCATCATCTGCTGCTCTATTGATTCTGAGACCTGAAGACAACTTTTCGATTGACTTTGATGTTGCGCTATTGTTAATAGCCAACTGGTTATGGGTATTCATTGACGCGATATTATGATTTATTATCATAAAATCATCCTCCTTGAGTTTTTATTGGGATTCCTTTCCCGTTATAATTCAGTTTTTTATAAATATATTTACTACCTAAGCAGATTCAAAACGCCCTGAGGTGCCTGGTTTGCTTGCGCCAGCATTGATGTAGCAGCCTGTTGCAGAATATTGTTCTTTGTAAATGTTGCCATTTCATTAGCCATATCAGTATCTCTGATACGTGATTCTGCTGACTGCAGGTTTTCAACAGTTGTATTAAGATTTCTTACTGTACTTTCCAGCCTGTTCTGCAATGAACCGTATGTAGCCCTTTGAGAATTAACATGTTTTATTGCAGTTTCAATAGCAGCAACATTTGAAGTGCTTACCAAATTCGTAACAGAACCCAGAGAAGCAGCTGCAATATTAAGTTTAGTTGTACCATTATCAGAAATGACGATATCAGCTGCATTTCCCATTACTGCTTTACCGTTAAACTTAGTATTATTAATAACGTTTACTACTTCCTTACTCAACTGATCCATTTCAAGTTTAAGGTTTGTCTGATCATCAGTACTATAGGTTCCATTTGCATTCTGAACTGCTAGCTCCTTCATTCTTACAAGCATGTTACTGACTTCATTGAGTGCACCTTCTGCAGTTTGTATGAGAGATATACCATCCTGAGCATTCCTTGAAGCCTGTGTTAAACCCCTTATTTGTCCTCTCATCTTTTCAGATATGGACAAGCCTGCTGCGTCATCTGCCGCACGGTTGATACGAAGTCCTGATGATAATTTTTCGATGGATTTTCCTACGTTAGAATTGTTGATGGCCAACTGATTGTGGGTGTTCATTGATGCGATATTGTGATTGATTATCATAAAATCATCCTCCTTGAGTTTTTACTCGAGAATCCTTTCCCGTTATTTTTAAGTTATTAAATAAGAAATTACTTACTATCTGAGCAGATTCAATACGCCCTGAGGAGCTTGATTAGCCTGAGCCAGCATAGCTGTTGCTGCCTGCTGCAGAATGTTGTTCTTTGTAAATGTTGCCATTTCATTAGCCATATCGGTA
>JAEZIB010000053.1 GCA_023416275.1 Bacillota bacterium
CACGTCTTTGGTATGTGAAGTTAAATGCTGATATGATTTCTTATTCAGGGACTCCTGTCAATTTAATAACTGCTACAGGAGGTGGAACAGCAGGTTTTGGACCACAAACAGAAGTTCATCCTAATTATCCAACATCATACCATGAAGCTCCGTGGATATATAAGCGTAATGGATTATATTACATGATTTTTGCAGGCAGAGGCATACCTGAAGATATTCGGTATTCGACAAGTACCACCCCTACTGGTCCATGGACTTACAAGGGCATAATTATGCAGCCTCAAAGCACAAGCTGGACAATTCATGAGGGAATAGTGGATTATAAGGGAAATACCTACTTTGTTTATCATAACGGAGCACTGCCAGGAGGAGGCTCTAGTACCCGCTCGGTTTGTATTGAACAATTCAAATATAATGCCGATGGAACTATCCCTACGATTAATGCGACTCAAGAAGGCGTGTCTCAAGTAGGAAATCTTAATCCGTATGTGAAAAATGAGGGTGAAACAATTTGCTGGGAATCTGGTATTGAAACGGAAAAGTGCAGTGAAGGTGGAATGAATGTAAGCTGTATTGAAAATGGTGACTATATAAAGGTAAAGGGTGTAAATTTCGGTACAAGTGGTGCTACAGCATTTGATGCAAGAGTAGCTTCGGCAAATAGTGGAGGGAATATCGAACTTCGCCTAGACAGTCCGACAGGAAAGCTGGTAGGGACTTGTGCAGTTAAGGGCACTGGCGGATGGCAGACTTGGGTTGATGCTACCTGCACTGTTAGTGGTGCAACAGGAATACACGACTTATACCTCAAATTTACAGGAGGAAGCGGTTTTCTGTTTAATATAAACTGGTGGAAGTTTACTACTGTAACATCTCCTGTATCAGCCTTTTCAAAGATCGAAGCTGAAAGCTACAGTAACCAGTTAGGAATACAAAACGTAACCTGTGACGAAGGGACTGAAGGTATCGGCTATACAGAAAACGGAGATTATGCTGTTTATAGTAATGTTGATTTCGAGACAGGTGCAAAAAGCTTCAAGGCAAGAGTATCAAGTGCCGTCAATCCAGGCAAGATAGAATTAAGACTTGATAGTGCTAATGGTACTTTAGTAGGGACATGTATGGTGTCTTCTACTGGTGATTGGCAGACCTTCGATGATGTAGTGTGCAATGTCAGTGAAGTAAGCGGAAAGCATGATTTATATCTCAATTTTATAGGAGAAGGCGGATACCTAATAAACCTTAACTGGTTTGAATTTTCTAAAGTTAGTGACCACCCTACTCTTAGCGGAGATCTCAATGGAGATAATAGTGTTGATGCAACAGACTATGCTCTGATGAAAATGTATCTTCTTGGGACAATTTCAGAATTTCCTGTAGAAAATGATGCTTTAGCAGCAGATTTGAATGGCGACGGTGAAATTGATGCAATTGATTTTGCCGTCTTTAAGAAATTCTTGCTGGGTGATATCACGGAATTACCTTGATAAAAATGGAGGGCTAGCTATGAAAAGAATATGTAAAATTATTGGTATTGTGTTTATTATATCTATATTTTATTCAACAGTGTGTTATGCAGATAATCCGATAGTTCAAACAAATTTTACAGCTGATCCTGCTCCTATGGTATATAACGGAAGGGTATATCTTTATGCCGGGATTGACGAAGACAATGCTCCCGATAACAGTTTTTTAATGCGTAAGTGGAAATGTTATTCTTCAACAGATATGGTTAATTGGAAGGATGAAGGAGTTATTCTCCCTACAAGCGCAATCAGCTGGTCTACCGGTGATGCAAATGCCGGCCAGTGTATATATCGGAACGGAAAATTTTACTTCTATTTTCCAACAGGATGTAAGACAGACACTGGGGTCTGCATAGGAGTTGCCGTTGCAGATAGTCCGACCGGTCCTTTTGTAGATATTGGCCGTCCGATTATACTAAACAGCCAGATGAAAGCTGCAACCCATTCATGGCAGGGTCTTGACCCTACTGTGTTTATTGATGATGACGGACAGGCATATTTATACTGGGGCAACAATGCCTGCTACTGGGTAAAGCTCAACAGCGATATGATTTCTTATAGCGGTTCTATAAATAACATTCCCTTAACTAAAGAAGCATTCGGGCCAGACTATGAAGAAGCACCATGGTTATACAAACGCAACGGGTTATGGTATATGTCCTATTCAATCAGTTTGCCGGAGTATCTTGCTTATACCACAAGCACAAGCCCTTCCGGACCGTGGACATATAGGGGGGTAATCATGCCTATAATATCTGGTAACGGAGGTAATCACTCGGGAATAATTGATTACAACGGAAATTCGTACTTATTTTACTTTAAAAACGGTTTACCGGGCGGTGGAGATCACAGGCGTTCGATATGCGTGGAGAAATTCAACTATAATGCCGATGGTACAATTCCACAGATACCTGCGACATCAACCGGGGCACCTCAGATTGGCACTTTAAATCCATATATTCAAACTGAAGCTGAAACAATTTGCTGGGAATCCGGTATTGAAACGGAAGTATGCAGTGAAGGCGGAATTGATGTAGGTAATATCGAAAACGGAGACTACATAAAGGTAAAAGGTGTAGATTTTGGTGTAGGTGCATCATCCTTTGATGCCAGAGTTGCCAGCGCAACCAGTGGTGGCAACATTGAGCTTCATCTTGACAGTCCTACAGGGAAGCTGGTAGGAACTTGTGCTGTTCAGGGTACTGGAGGCTGGCAGACTTGGGCTGATGCTTCCTGCACTGTAAGTGGTGCAACGGGAATACACGACTTATATCTGAAATTTACAGGAGGAAGCGGTTTTCTGTTTAATGTAAACTGGTGGAAGTTTAAAGGGAGTTCTACTGCGCTAGTTGGAGATCTGAATGGAGATAATAGTGCTGATGCAACAGATTATGCTCTGATGAAAAAGTACCTTCTTGGAATAATTACTGATTTTCCTATAGAAAATGATACTTTGGCGTCAGACTTGAATAACGATGGTGTAATTGATGCAATTGATTTTGCTACTTTCAAACAATACTTGTTGGGTATTATTACTAAATTACCAACTAAATAATAACTATTAAAGTGACTTTTCATCAGTAGAGAGATAATACTTACCATGATCAGTTTTCTGACTGGAAATCACACTTTATATTTTGTGTAAGTCAAATAAAAAGTAGTTTAGAAACTAACGTGAGTTATGTTCTTACAGTTAGAATTTTATTTATTATGAAAGGATGATAAGCTAATGTTTAAGAATATGAAAAAGACAATCAGTAAAATATTAGTTTTTTCAACAATTATGTCTGCATTGTTCACGGTATCTGCACCAGCAGAAGTTTGGGCAGCAAGTGATGTAACAGTGAATTTAGGAAGCGAAAAGCAAGAAATAAGAGGATTTGGTGCTTCCAGTGCATGGTGTGGAACAATTAGCGATTCTGTTATGAATTCTCTTTATGGAGATTTGGGGTACAGTATTTTAAGGTTGCGTATTGAAGAGGGAATAGGTGATGCATGGAAGACTGGTAACTTTAGTAAATGGGCACCAGAGCTTGCTAATGCAAAAAAGGCAAGTGCAAAGGGAGCTATTGTTTTTGCATCACCATGGAATCCACCAGCTTCAATGCAAGAAAACTTTTCTAAAAGTGGTGATTCAAGTCCACAACGACTAAGATATGATAAGTACAGCGAATATGTGCAGTATCTTAACGCCTATGTAAAATACATGAAGGATAATGGTGTAAATCTGTATGCTATTTCTGTCCAAAATGAACCTGATTATGCACAAGATTGGACTTGGTGGACTCCACAGGAAATGCTTAACTTTATGAAAAATAATGCAGGATTAATTAATTGCAAGGTAATGGCGCCGGAGTCATTTCAATTTCTGAAAAATATGTCAGATCCAATTTTAAACGATGCTACGGCTCTTGATAATATGGATATTCTTGGCTGCCACTTTTATGGTACAAGTGTTAATAATATGGCGTATCCTCTTTACCAACAAAAATCAGCAGGAAAAGAACTCTGGATGACAGAGAAATATTTTGATGATGATACTACAGGAAATATTATGAATATGTCTAAGGAAATTCATGACAGCATGGTAACTGGAAACATGAATGCCTATATATATTGGTGGATAACTTGGCCAAATGGCTTAGCTACTTCTTCAGGTACAATCTACAAACGAGCATATGTACTTGGTCAATTCGCAAAATTCATCCGCCCTGGCTATAAAAGAGTTGATGCAACAGCTACTCCAAATACAAATGTTTATGTTTCGGCATATACAGGCGACAATAAAGCGGTTATTGTTGCAATAAATACAGGTACCTCTGCGGTAAGTCAAAAGTTTAACTTTCAGAACGGCTCAGCATCAAGTGTAGCTTCATATGTAACTGACAGCAGTAGGAATCTTGCAGCCGGAGCCAATATCGCAGTAACAAATGATTCCTTTACAGCTCAACTTCCTGCTCAAAGTATTACAACCTTTGTAGGAAACACAGCTCCAGTTATAGTAGAACCGATAGATGCTTTCAATAAAATAGAAGCAGAGAATTACTACGACCAATCAGGAACCCAGACAGAAGCAAACACTGCTGATAATGGACAAAATGTCGGATATATAGAAAACGGAGATTATCTTGTTTTCAAAAATATTGATTTTGGTAATGGTGCTGCAAATTTTGAGGCTAGTGCAGGTAGTGCAACCAACGGCGGAAAAATAGAGCTTCGTTTAGACAGCTTGACAGGAACATTAATAGGGACTTGTGCAGTTTCAGGTACTGGGGGATGGCAGACTTGGACTAATTCAATCTGCAATGTTAGCGAAGTGACCGGAAAACATGACGTATACCTTAAATTTACTGGAGAAAGTGGATACTTAATGAATTTAGATTGGTTTAAGTTTAATACAAAAGTAATTCCTGTAGGTAAATTGGGAGATATAAATGCTGATTCCTCAATAGATTCGTTAGACTTAATGTTGATAAAGAAGCATCTGCTTGGTGAAGCAATTGAAAACACTGCATTGGCAGATTTAGATAAAAGCGGTGCGGTGGATGCAATTGATTTTGCATTGATGAAACAGTACTTATTAGGAATAATATCCGCTTTCCCTGGAAAAGCATAAATAACTCAAACTTTGCACATAAAAATCTATTGGTGCGGTAGAATTATCAATGGTTTGTTGCCAAAATAATTGCTAGAATCAGTAATTATTTCTAACCTCCATTGATATTGATGCTACACCCGATATTACTAGGCTTTAAACAGTGTATTCAACTGCGAAGTATGAGTAAATAAAATCTGAAGTATAGGCAGTAAAGAGCGGGATTTCAGAGCTCCGAAAGCTGATTTTTGATAACACAAAATATAAGATCTCTAGTGTAACTTATATAATAATTTTTATGCTTATTTTAGGAAATACTACATATTCACTTGAATTTGAAGCAATAAATAATCAAATAGAATATAAATAAAGGTTAAATTCCACATTAATGCGTAAAACCATTACATTAGTTGGAATAGGAGGTTTGTTGGTGAAAAGAGTAATAGGTTTTATTTTGATAGTAGCGATGATAATGACTTCGTATTCAGGCTGTGGGTCAGTGCGAACAAAAACACCTGATTCCATCAGTATAGATTCATCCAAGTCAGCATCAAAAAATATGCCTACAACTCCCATTAGTTTCTCTGTATACATTGGAGAAACAAGCACATACACGGATAATTGGGATACTCCTGTGGCAAAAAAAATTACTGAGCTTACGGGAGTCTCTCTAAAGATTGAAAATGCTGTAGGTGATGCGAAACAGAGAATTTCTCTTATGGCAGCCAGCGGTGACTTACCGGATATGATATTTGCAAAAACATACTTGAATCTTTTGTTGGATGTCAATGCGGTAGAAAAGTTAGATGACCTCATTAATCAATATGGGCCTAATATTAAAAAGCTATACGGAAATGAATTAAAGAGACTTAAATGGAGCCAGCAAGACCCCAATATTTTTTGTTTGGGGGATTTTGGAGTCGGAGATGAAGATGGTGATCCTGTCAGTGGCTTCTGTTTACAGCATGCAGTTGTAAAAGAAGAGGGTTATCCAAAAATCAAGACCCTTAAAGATTTTGAAAATGCTATAAAGAACTATTATGCAAAGCATCCTACATTTAAGGGAAAAGATGGAAAGGAACGACCCACAATCCCCCTCCTTTTTAATGGAAACGACTGGGGTTATTTTATATCAATTAGCAATCCGGCTAACCTTGCCACAGGCTATACGGACGACGAATGGGCTATTAAGCTAAATCCAATTGAAGCAAAGCGCCATATCATTACAGATTCCAATAAGGAATATTTCAAATGGTTGAATGGAATGTGGAATCAAAACCTTATTGATAAAGAAAGCTTTACACAGCAGGTTGAGCAGTATAAGGCAAAGCTTTCATCTGGTAGAGTATTAGGTATCATAGATGCTTCCTGGAATTATGAAGGCGAAGTTCATAAAGCATTACGAAGTGCCGGTTTGGAAGACAGGATGTATGGTAGATATCCATGTACATTAAACGAAAACATCAAGTATCCTGAATATCAGGATAAAGGGTATATAGGCTTTGGTTCTGGAATGGCAATTACTTCAAAATGTAAGGACAAGATTAGAGCAATGCAGTTTCTAAATTGGATGGCAGGGGAAGAAGCACAGATATTGACGAATTGGGGTATTGAAGTTGTTCACTGGACATATGACAGCAGGGGTAAGCGTGTATTCCTTCCAGAAATACTGAAGCAAAGGAATGAGGATGAAGGTTTTGGAAGAAAAACCGGCATCGGTTTGTATGTGTATCCATGGCCAAGGTATGGTACTGCTTATAGGGATTCGACAGGGAATCCATTATCAGTAAACACAATTGAAGAGCTTTCGAAAAACTATACTCAAACGGAAAAAGACATACTTAGTGCATACGGAGTAAAATTATGGAAAGACTTGTACCCCCAAAAAGGTGAGTTCCCCGTTAAACCATATGGTGCTGCTTGGAAGATTGAAAGTAGTATGAGTAATGAGTGGATAGCTACATCAAATAAAGTTACAGAAATTAGCAAGAGATACTGTCCAAAGCTTATTATAGCTAAACCTGGAGAGTTTGATGAAATATGGATAAAATTCGTTAAAGAAATGGAAGAGGCCGGTGTGAGAGACCTTGAGGCACAGTTTACAATGGCTGTAAAAGATAGGATGGATCTCTGGAAATAAATTCTCCAGAGTATCTATAAAAAATTATAAATGGGAGGAAGAAATATGGCGAAAAGTATTAGAAAGAAAAGCTTATTAGCACTAATTGTATGTATTGCAGTACTATGTACTTCTGTAATTTTACCCCCAATGGAGGTTCATGCAAGTGCTCCTACTGGGTGGAGAAATCTTCAGGACTTTTATGTATTTAAAGACAAAGTGAGTGGCTGGGCTGGGTGTGGTGCAGGTGAATTGGAAACGGAAAACGGTAATCTACCTGTAGATACCCAAGTTACATATCAAAATTTACCTTCTCTGAGATTTAATCTCCAAACACAGCTGAACTCTTATTGGATGTCTGTCATATTGACATTGGCAGAATGGAACTGCCATGATGTATCACAATATGTTCCTAATGGATATTTAGAGTTTAATGTGAAAGGTAAAAATGGAGGGGAACAGTTTGTAATAGGTGCAGTAGATCATGTGAGTGAACGTGCATCAGGTGTAGAGACAAAAATCACTAAACCAATTACAGATTACTGCACAGTGACTACCCAGTGGCAGCATGTAAAGATTCCTTTAAAGGATATTTTAGATCCAGCTCTCGGTATGGATCCTTACAATGCAAAGGCGATAGTGCTGGACAAAGTAACCCTTGATCCTTTCTGTGTTTGGATAAATCAATTGAAATTGACTTCTACTGATAAAGAAAAAGCATATCCTGCAGTTAAATTAAATCAGGTGGGATTTCTAGAAGCTTCTGAGAAATACGCCTATGTTTCGGGCTTTGAGGATGAACTAAAAGCTTCAGTAGGAACTCAATTCCAGGTAAAGAGAGTTTCTGATAACGCTGTTGTTTATAGTGGTCAACTAGCCCTTGTTAAGGATTATGACCCTGATTCAGGGGAAAGGGTTTTTAAAGCAGTATTTACAGACTTAAAGCAACCAGGTGAATATTACATAACGGTGAATGCGGAAGGTATCGAAAAGTCTGTTAAGTTTAAGATAGGAAATGACGTTTTTAAAACTCTATTGAAGGATGCATCAAGATATTTTTATTATCAGCGTTCAGGAACAGACCTTCCAGAACAGTATTGTCCTGATTACCCAAGAAAGGATAGAACACCACAGGATGCTGTTGCTGTCTTTGATTCAAATTCCACAAAGACAAGAGATGTATCCAAAGGCTGGTTTGATGCTGGTGATTTAGGAAAATATGTAAGCACTGGCTCTGGTACATTAATAAATCTATTTTGGTCGTATGAGCTGTTCCCAGGGGTATACAGTGATAGTCAGTTTAATATTCCTGAAAGCGGAAATGGTGTCCCTGATATACTTGATGAGTCGAGATGGGAACTAGAATGGATTCTAAAAATGCAAGATACTGCAAGCGGTGGTTTTTACGCAAGAGTTCAGTCCGACGATGATGGTAATATAACAAAAAGAATTATAAAGGATAAAGAAGGAACTACCACTAACATAAGACCGACTGAAGACACTGCATGTGCAGCGGCTGCTTTAGCACACGCTTCAATGGTATATGCAAAATATGATTCAGCGTTTGCTCTGACTTGCTTAAATGCTGCGAAGAGCGCATGGACATATCTTGAACAAAATCCTAATAATATAAAATCTCCAAATGGGCCTTATAATACCGACAGTGATGTTAGCAGCAGACTTTTGGCTTCTGCAACCTTGTATAGAGCTACAGGCGCTACAAAATATAACGATTACTTTGTTGCAAACTATTCAAAGGGTAAGGATACATATGAGAATGCGACTGGAGATTGGGTTGGCAACTGGAATTTTGCATTTTTCTCTTATTTGAAAGCAGAGAACCGCAATACTAATGCTGAAAAATGGTTTAATGATGAGTTTACAATTTGGTTAAATAACAAAATCCAACGATATCAAAACAGTGCATGGGGTAATGCATTAACAAACAGTAATTATTACTGGGGTAGTAACAACCAGATAATGGGTATGTGTATGGAAGCTGTGATTGGTTCTAAGCTTCTTGGCACTAATACTAATACTATTAACAATATGGCCCTTGCTTCAATAAATTGGATTTTAGGAGCAAATCCTTTGAGAAAGAGCTTTGTATCAGGATATGGTGATGATTGCATTAAAACCATATTTGCTACATTTAACAGTGACGGAAAAGCTGGTATAGCTAAAGGATTTATGCCGTTAGGTCCAAACAGATATCAAGGCGTTGGCCTTTCAAACTTCCCTGCAAAATGCTATTTGGATAGTGCCGATGAATGGACTACAAATGAGCACGCAGTTGGTTCTACTTCTACTCTTGTGTTTATGTCAGCATTTGCAAACAGTGATTTATTTGGTGGGGGCAATTCGTCAAAGATGGGGGATTTAAATGCAGACAACAACATAGATGCCCTTGATTTCGTTTTACTTAAGCAATATCTATTGGGTACAGTTACAGACTTCCCTGCAAGTGATGACATGTACGTGGCTGATTTGAATGGTGACGAAAGTATTAATGCGATAGATTTTGCACTGATGAAGCAATATCTGTTGGGTGCAATAGTTAAATTCCCTGCACAGGAGTAAGTATTAATTCATGTTTGATTTTTAGTCTAGTTTTGGGGCGAAAAACAGTGAAAAAATAACATGTTTTTAATTCCTACGTATAAGCTAAAGTATTTTAAAGACATAGGGTTAAACAAAAAACATAAAAGAAGAGGCTTAGCTGGTCACAACGCTGATGACACAGCAAAGCCTCTTTTTAAACACTAGGTAGTTTATTTATTTTAGCTCAAAAAAGTGGTAGCTCTAGCTACTGATTGTAAAATATATTTATTCACTCAACGTTCCCAATTGAAATCGTAGGTGTTCAACTTATCAATGGAAATTTGAGTTATTCAGTTAGTAATGACAAGCTTTCTTGTTCTTCTGAATGATGCTCAAATTCGAGCCTGCTTAAGTGGTTGAATGCCGATTTTAAAGAGACAATGGCAATGAGGCTTGAGATAAGGTCAGACAGAGCGCTTGCTCCCCATACACCATTTAATCCTAAGAAATTAGGTAAAATAAGCAGTAGCGGTATCAGTAAAAGTACTTGTCTTGAAAGTCCTAAAAAGGTTGCTTTCTTTGCTTGACCAATAGCTTGAAAATAGCTTGCTCCAACTATCTGAGCACTTAAAAGAGGAAGCATTATCAAAAATAGGCGCATTCCAGTGCTTGCCGTTGAAATAAGATCAGGTTCGCTTGTAAAGATACTTGAAAGCATTGCAGGAAAAGCTTGGACAAGTATGAACGTTATTGTACAGATTGATGAAACAGCAATTAGTTCGAGTTTCAACACTTGCTTAACTCTGTCAAAGTGCTTAGCACCAAAATTAAAGCCTATAATTGGTGCAGCACCTTGTGTGACTCCCATAGCCGACATAAGGAATAAGACCATCACAGAGTTAATTATTGTCATTGCCCCTATAGCAACGTCACCGCCGTATGATTTAAGTGCGTTGTTGGATATGATGCTGACTACAACTGACGATAACTGCATTGTAAATGGAGCAAAGCCAATGCTTAGAATGGACTTTATATTTACTAATCGGAGCTTCAATTTATTTATTTCAATTCTTATTTGACTCTTTTTACTTAGAAAGTGGTGTATTACCATGATGGAGGTTATGAGTTGTGCGATAATTGTTGCCCAGGCTGCACCAGAAATGCCCATACCAAGACTAAAAATAAGAATTGGATCTAAAATAATATTAACTAGTGTTGCAACAAGTACTATAACCATTGATTTGATAGGATGTCCAGCAGCCCTTATTACATTTGCTAGTCCTGTTCCAATTCCTTGGAATACAGCCCCATAGAGAATAACTGACATGTATTCCACTGCATATGGCATAGTTGCTTCACTGGCACCAAATGCTTTTAGTATAGGGTTCATAAAAACTAGCCCTAGAACAGTTACTAAAAACATTAGACCAATGAGAAGTGTTATAGCATTACCAAGTAATCCCTTAGCTTCATCCTTTTTATTTTCTCCTAATTTAATAGAAATAAGTGCCGAGGCTCCTATTCCAATCAACGAACTTACAGCGGACATCATCATCATAAACGGTAAACTCAGGCCTATTCCTGTCATGGCAAGACCGCCAATTCTGCCTACAAATATTCTGTCCACCAGATTATATAAGGAATTTACAATCATACCACCAATAGCGGGTAGTGAAAATTTGAGTAAGAGTCTACTGACTGGCATGGTAATTAGCGTATTGTTATTTGTTTTCATAATAAAACCTCCTATTAAATATAATGCAGACTGTAATTATCTATAATTGTGTCAAAAAAATGAGCAGTTAGAACTGCTTATTTTGCTGGCTCATTTTTTACAATGTCATAAATACGTTTTTCTTTAAGATGGTTCACCATTTTTTCTTCGGAGTCTCTCATAACTTTTTCTATGTGACAAGCTTGCTTCTCGCCCATTTCACAAGTGAAAAGCGCCCCGCTACCTTCAATGGCTTGAATGACGTCATAAAAGCTTATTTCGGTCTTAGGTTTTCTAAGACTATAACCACCATTAACTCCAGGTGTAGACTGAATAAGGTCAGCCTTGACCAATTGGGTTAGTATCTTGGACAGGTAAGTAGGTGATATATTCATGTGGCTAGATAACGGCTGAACACTTAGATTGTCATTACCTTCTTGCTTAACGAAATAGGCCATTATATGCAAAGCATAATTTGTTGCTTTCGTATACTTCATAACTAGTTCCTCCATAGAGATATTACAGACTGTATTTGTCTATAATTATATCTGCTGAGTTTTGCTGTGTCAATATAAATTTTTATTCATTAATGAGTTATGTGGTTAATGGCTGATGTTACATGAATTAAATAATGATTTTGGCAACAAACCATCGATAAGTTAGAACACAGATAGATTTTATGTGTGGGAAAGTTGAGTAATCAATAAAAAGACAAAAGTGATTATTTGATGGGAAAAGTGTTTTTGCGTGTAAGATTAGCTCACTCTGCCTTTTTTATTTTTGTAATCAGTATGTTATAATAGCAATAAGTGGGCGAATAAGTGTTACAAGGAAAGTACAGAAATAGTTCTAAATAAGGTACAATCTTTTTTGGTTCTGGTGCCCAAATAAATTCTAGTGATAATATGAAAGTTGAAGTCATGATATAATGTTCGAATATTAAATTTACAGTTTAGAACAAAGGAGTAATTAAAATGATTCTTCTAAAAAGAATAGTAAATATTATTATTATCCTTTTATTAACAAATATAGTAATAATGATGAATGCATCAAAATTTGCTTCAACAACAATTAATGTCATAACCATTGTTTTTCTGGCTGCATTCTTTGTTAAGTATAATATTTTTCCAATTAAACAAAAAGAAAGCTCCATCAAATTAAAAATAATGATTAATGGATATGAGTTAGTAGCCAATGCATGTGTAATTTTTACTTTGCAAGTGCTGATTTATTTATATATTTTCATAATCCATAAAACGGCGTTACCTACACTACCTTCATTAGTCGTCGATGCTTTAGTTGCATTAGCTTTAATTTTGATTTTACTGTGGAATGGACTTTTGCGTATAATAGCAACTTCTTCACAAGTGGGGATAGCTCTGAAAATCTTACTGTTTTTCACTTGGTGGATACCCATACTTAATGTAATATTATTTTGGAAATGTTGTCATATTGTCCGTAGAGAATACATATTTGAAATATCAAAAATTGAATTGAATAATCAAAGAAGAGAAAGTGAGATTTGTAAAACAAAATACCCCATTTTACTAGTTCATGGTATATTCTGGAGGGATTGGCAGTTGTTCAATTATTGGGGCAGAATTCCTCGTGAACTAATGAAGAATGGTGCCACAATTTACTACGGAAATCAACACTCGGCAACGTCTATGGAAATTTGCGCAAATGAGCTTAAAGAGCAAATACTGAAGATAATTGAAAAGGAAAAGTGTGATAAAGTTAATATAATAGCACACTCAAAAGGTGGCCTTGACGCCAGATATGCAATCAGCTGTTTAGGAATTGATAATCATGTAGCTTCTTTAACTACAATTGGTACTCCTCATAAAGGTTGCAAATTAGTGGATAATTTATTAGAGAAATTTCCTGATAAATTCGTGCTTGCCTTAGCAAAAAAATATAATTCTGCTTATCTAAGATTAGGTGATAAAACACCTGACTTTTATACG
The DNA here is from genome assembly GCA_023416275.1 of Bacillota bacterium. Taxonomy (GTDB): domain Bacteria; phylum Bacillota; class Clostridia; order Acetivibrionales; family DSM-1351; genus Ruminiclostridium. Next base: position 13,463 of record JAEZIB010000053.1, read on the forward strand.
GGAATTCATGATTTAACTACAAGTAAATGTGCAGAGTTTAATGAAAGGGTCCCTAATAAAGAGGGCATTGTGTATCAAAGTATTACATCAACAATGAGCAGTATGTTTAGTGCCGGATTTCCTTTGAATATCGGTTATGCGTTGACCAAACGTAATGAAGGTGAAAACGATGGCTTTGTTTCGGTTTATTCGTCAAAACATGGTGATTATCTGGGATGTTACTCAACAAAAAGAAATAGAGGGGTATCTCACGGAGATATGATTGACTTAATGAGAGAAAATATCCATGGGTTTGATGTTTGTGAATTCTATGTGGATATTGTCAAGGGATTGAAATCAAAAGGATTATAAACTATTTATCATTATTGGAAATATGCTTCTGTATCAGTGCCGCTCGGCCTATTTTGTTAATTCCATGTTTTGTTCTTATTTTGTCAATAGCTCTGTCCATTCGTTCAAGCTTATCATCTATTATACTTTCTTCATTGAGGTCAAAAAGCGATAACTGACCTGTAGTAAAATCAGCATCAAATCCCGAAATGCTTATACCAATTAGCCTTATAGGACGAAAGCGGTTCCAATTTTGTTCAAGTAAGTTGCAAGCAGCTTGGTAAATAGCACTAGTAACACAGGTTGGTGGTATAGAAGTTTGTCTAGTAAACACCTTAAAGTCGGAATATTTTATGGTTATATGTACAGTACGGGCATTCTTCCCATACTTTCTTGCTGTCATACCAATATCGTCAGTGAGTTCTAATAGAACCAGCTTAGCGCTTTCAATATCAGTAATATCATTAGGAAGTGTTGTTGACCTCCCTATGGATTTCATATCTCCTGAGGTATGGGGTTGTAGAGGTGAGATATCATGGCCATTTGCATGTAAATAAATTTCATCTCCATATTTTCCAAAGGTTTTTAAAAGTTGACTTCTATCATGTTTTGCAAGTTCGCCAATAGTTTGTATTCCCAATTGATTAAGTTTATCAGCAGTTTTGTTGCCTATTCCGTACATTGCTTTTACAGGGAGAGGCCACAGCTTTATTTGTATATCATCTTTCCAAAGTTCAGTAATTCCTAGAGGCTTTTTTAATTCTGAGGCCATTTTAGATAAGAATTTGTTTTCAGAGATTCCAATTGAGCACCAAAGCCCAAGCTTATCTTTGATTTCGTTCATAATCCTCTCTGCAGACTCTAGAGGAGTTCCAAATAAGCATTCTGTGCCAGTCATATCTAGCCATGCTTCATCAATACTATTCTGTTCGATAATAGGAGAATAATTTGATAGAAGGGTCATAACTTGATTTGATTTCATTTCATAAAAAGTATGATCGGGTGGTATTATATTCATTTTAGGGCAAAGCTTCAAAGCTTCATGAAGAACCATAGCGGTTTTAACTCCAAGAGCTCTAGCCTCATAGTTTGCTGCTAGAATAATTCCTGAACGGTTTTTTGGATCGCCAGCAACAGCAGATGGTTTCCCTATAAGAGAAGGATTTCTTGTCATTTCACAACTTATAAAGAAAGCATTCATATCAACAAGAAATATTACTTTTTGCATAAAAACCTCTTCTTTACAATTACAATTTAATATGTTCTAAGGATATCTAAAAACATTATATACACTCTAAGTAATTTTAATAAAAAAAGAAAGAATAATCAACTGCTTAGAGCTATACTTCATATTCAATAGCTGTCTTATTCTTTCTCATTAACTTCTGCATTACCTCTTCAAGAAAAATAAAAAAGACTGTCCGCGATTTCTCATAAGGCAATAAGTCATCAGGTTGATTGTACTTGGAAAGCCAGAAAATATGGTCACACTGTTTAAATAGGTCAGTGTTGTATTCTTCGACTACCATAGCCACTTGACAAGACTTTGATTTTGCAGCATTATATATGCTTTCAAAGGTTTGGAATTTACCAGTTACTGTAAGTAAAATAAGTAAGGTAGATTCATCCGATATCGATGAAATGGATATTTCATCTGCGACAGCGAAAATCACCTTATTTGTTATTGTTCTTAAGCGGTATTCAAAATATTGGGCACAAATAAGTGACGGACCATATCCAAATAATATAATCTTATCGTGGGATTCAATAAGACTAATCAGTTCATTAACCTTTTCTTCATCAAAATCGTTAATAAATTTTGAAATCCTTGTTAATTCATCAGTAGACTCTTTACAGGAAATTTCTCGTGCATATAGAAAATCCAAGTATTGTTTATAATTTTCAAATCCTAGTTTTTTTACAAATTTTGATATTTTTGAAATAGAGCAGTCGCACAATTCTGCAGCTTCTGAGATCCGTATATTAGAATTTTGTCTGCTGTAATCATAAAGCTTTGAGTGAATTTGCTGCTCTAAAGGATTTAGAGCACTTAAATTAACATTAATCATTTGGGCACCTCAGATTGATTTAATAACGCTATTTTATCATTAAGAGTATTGATTGTAAATATAAGTGGAAAATTTTCCGATAAAAACGTAAATAAACAAATAAAACAGAAAATTTTCCGATATTTTGATTGACATTTAGTATTTGTGTATATATAATCAAAGCATGATCATAAATAATATACAAAAATAGTGCACTTAATATTATCTTTTTTGGTTATTTTTTTATTCAGAAAACAAAATGGAGGAAGTTATGGTGAACACTGATATGATACTCAAAGCATTAGCAGGTATGCTTTCACCGGATCAAATCAACATTAATGAAGATGATCTTTATGATGCTGCTGCCGACAGGTATAAAAAGTATGCCAAGGCTAAAAAGGTATTAGATGTGCCGAGTCCTATTGCAATTGTATATCCCCAAAATACTGAACAAGTCAGTAAACTGCTTATGTTTTGTAATGAGCATGGAATCAATGTTATCCCAAGGGGTGGAAAGACAGCTACCGAAGGCGGTCTGGAAGCTTGGAAAGAAAATACCCTAGTTATAGATGCACTTAATCTTAATGAGATTATTAAGATTGATACTTATAATGCTCAAGCAACAGTTCAGGCAGGTGTTGCCCTTCAAAACCTTGAAGATGAGCTTAGAAAAGTAGGGTTCACAACTGGACACTCACCTCAATCAAAACCGGTAGCAAAATACGGTGGTCTGGTTTCTACAAGAAGTATTGGTCAATTTTCTACACTGTATGGCGGAATTGAAGATATGGTAGTGGGTCTAGAATGCGTATTTCCAGATGGGCACATTGCACGCATAAAAAACATTCCGAGAAGAGCTGGAGGCCCTGATATCAGGCATATTACCATAGGAAACGAAGGCGCTTTATGCTATATAACTGAAGTGACGATTAAGATATTCCGTTATTACCCCGAGAATAATAAGTTCTACGGCTACCTTGTGAAGGATGTTGATACAGGCATAAAAATCTTAAGGGAAGTCATCGTAAATGGTTTTAGACCATCAGTATCCAGAGTTTACTCAGAGGAAGATGCAGCACAGCATTTTTATCATTTTTATGAAAACAAATGTGTTCTGATATTTATGGCTGAAGGACCTAAAGGAATAGTGCAAGCCACCAGTGGAGCTATTGAGGAAGCTGTTGCAAAATTCGGTGATGGAGTGGTTAAGCAAGTAGATAGTCAGCTAATTGAGGATTGGTTTAATCATTTGAATTGGTCTCAGCAGGATATAGATGATGAGATTGAAGGCATGATTCAGAATGACAGTCATGCAGGATTTACAACAGAGATTTCAGCAGATTGGGAAACTATTCCCAAGATATATAATAACGTAATAGAGCGTGTCAGAAATGAGTTTTCAAGAGCACATGATATTACAATGCTAGGAGGTCACTCATCCCATAGCTATATTAACGGTACCAATATGTACTTTGTATATAACTATGATATCCACTGTGCTCCTGAGGATGAAATGATTATTTATCACCATCCAATTCAGAAGATCATTGTTGAAGAAACTCTTAAAGCAGGAGGCTCTATGTGTCATCATCATGGGATTGGAAAATATCGCAGTGAATGGACCCTCATGGAACACGGAACAGCTTACTACATGCTTGAAAAATTGAAACAAGCTTTTGATCCCAATGGCATTATGAATTACGGTACAATTTTTCCTCAGGAAGATGGAATAAAGAAGTACATTAAGTAACAGTGCAACACATCAACCATTCTCTTTAGACTGAATATAAGGATTAAAAGAGAAAATCTTAATATTTTTAGGAGGGCTTATGGAAAAGAGTAATTTTAAACGATATTTTCAGTTTTTCCTAATTATTCTGGCAGCTGGTGCTATTTATCCTGTAATTTATCTTAGAACAAACTATCAGGTGACTATTCTTGAGGTGTTCAACTTAACACAGGTACAATTAAACAACTTTTATTCTATGTTGGGTATTGCATATGTTATTGGTTACATTCCTAGCGGAATAATTGCAGATAAGATATCTGTAAAAAAACTTATTACCATATCATTATTTGGAACTTCACTCTGCGGGTTCTGGTTTGCTCAAGTACCAAATCATGCATCAGTAAATATTATATTCTTCTTGTGGGGCATTTTCTCAGTTTTCACTTTCTGGAGTGCACATATGAAGATTGTAAAGATGCTGGCAAAAGCTAAAGAAGAGGGGCGCTTTTTTGGAATTCTTGACGGTGGAAGAGGTGTTGTTGAAGCATTAATGGCGAGTATAGGTCTGGCTGTTTTTGCGGCTATTCTTGGAAACAGTGAAGCACTTATTGATAAAAAATCTGCCTTGGTTGCAGTTGTTTATGTGTATTCTGCAGTAGTATTTATTGTTGCTGTGCTGATATCAATTTTTGTAGATAGTGATAAAAAACTTGCTGCCATGGCAGAAAACAAAGGAGAATCTGATGTTGAGAAATTCCACTTCAAAGATGTTGGCAAGCTGCTTAAAAACAAATATGTATATCTAATGGGCGGAATAATATTTATGGGATATGCAGTATTTTGGACAGTTTATTATATTGGCGGCTTCCTTCAAACAAATATAGGTATTGATGCTGTTTCGGTTGGTACTATTACTGTAATTGTCTTATGGATGCGCCCTGTGGGTGGCTTTATCGGAGGGTTCCTTGCTGATAAAATAGGCCGTACTACTACTATCAGTATTGCCATTGGAGCAGCAGCAATTCTGTTGATTGTTTCAGCTTTAACACCTGTTTCAGCAGCAAAACTATTCCCTATTATTATGGTAGTGCTGGGAATTTTCCTATATATGATTCGTGGAACCTACTGGTCATTATTAGGTATGTCTAAGATTGAAGCTGCAATGATGGGAACAGCAATTGGAGTTATTTCATTTATAGGATATCTTCCTGACATTATCCTGCCACAGTTAAACAGTTTCCTTTGGGCAACCTTTGGTGATAAAGGTGGCTATAATGCTTACTTTATTGTCAGCGCAGCATTAGGCTTATTGGGTATTGTCATATTAGCTGTATATGCCAGACTAAACAGCACTGAGAAAAAGGAAAAGAAAAATGAAATTAATATGTCTTGTTAAGTTTGTCCCCGATGTAGATAACTTCAGATATGATTTTGAAAATAATAACCTTATAAGAGAAGATATGCGCCTGATACTTAACCCCGACGATGCATGTGCAGTAGCCTTTGCACTAAAGGTTAAGGAGAAGCTGGCTGGTACAGTTATTGAAGTGGTAACTATGGCACCGAGGAAAATAGTCCCTCACATGGAGGATTTACTGAGGCTTGGTGTGGATAGAGGAGTAATATTATCAGATACAGCTTTTGCTGGGAGTGACACCTACGTTACCAGCAAGGTGCTTTCTAGGTACTTGCTGGGGCAGCATTACGATTGTATCATTACCGGCACCCATGCAATTGACGGGGACACGGCTCACGTCCCTGCTCAATTAGGTGAATGGCTTGGCTTAAATCAAATGTCAGGTATTACTATGGTTGATATAGAAAAATTCAACGAAAAGTTTGCATTTGTTAATGTTGATAATGACCAGACAACTGTTACTTATGAGGTGTCGTTACCAGCAATTCTCAGCTTGACAAGGGATAGTGGCTATAAGCTTCCCTATGTTCGGAAAGGTGAGATAAACAGAGATGTAAAATCATCAATATTTATACTTGGAAGAGATGATTTAGGCTTAAATGAAGAACAAATCGGATTTAAAGGGTCATTAACACAGGTTGTTGAAACTTACGTTAAGCAGTATGAAAAACGAGACAGGACATTGGTCAAAGCTGATGATGAAGGCGTTGAGACAGTGTTCCGCTATTTAAAGGAAAAGGGATTTATCTAAAATGAAAAAATGTCTTATTTTTCTGGATTCTGATCAGATTCAAAACAGTATAGAGCTTTTGGAGGTTGCGCGCCAGATGTATCCACATGAGCATTGGGAATCGTATGGTGTGGCCATCAATTATTCTCCTCTGGAAGCTCATGGTTTTTTTGATTTTATTATTCAGGTAAATGACCAGAATATTAAACAATACAACGTAAAAGAAATAACAGATGCCATATATGCTATTCATAAACAATATAATTTTGATGTTATTTTAATTCCAGCAACCTGGTGTGGAAGAATTCTTGCACCTCGATTGGCCATTAGACTTCAAACAGGTTTGACAGCAGATGTTACTGAAATACGTCATAAGGAAGATGCCATTGAAATGGTTCGGCCTGTATTCAGCAGCAGAATGATGGCTGGCATTGTTAACAAAAGCCATGGACCTATAATGATGAGTGTACGCCAAAATGTGTTCAAATACACTGAAAGAAAAGATAAGCAAACTCAGCTTGTAGAATTTGAATATTTATCCGAGGGAAAAGCTGGTATAAGGCAAGTAAGTGTTTATGAAAAGAGCCAATCGTATGATATAAGAGAAAGTAGCATATTGGTTTCAGGCGGTGGAGGTGTAGAAAAAGGGTTTTACCGTCTAGAGGCTTTGGCCGAAGTATTGAAGGGACATGTGGCTGCTAGTAGGAGAATTGTTGACAAAGGACTTGCTCCTCGTAGTATTCAGGTTGGACAATCCGGTAAAACTGTGAGTCCCAAGCTATATATAGCACTTGGCATTTATGGAGCTATTCAGCATGTAGAAGGACTAAAAAATGTGGATTGTATTATCTCGGTTAATACCAATATTAACGCACCCATTTGCAGCCTTTCTGATATTGTTGTTGAGGGTGATGCATTGCTTTTTGTTGAGCTTCTAACTGAAAGAATTCGGATTTATATCGATGCGTTATCAGAATGAGTGAAAAATAATTAATAAAAATGGAGGCAAATACTATGAACATATCAGATTTTAACATGGATTTCTTTTCTTTGAAGGGCAAAAATGCAATTGTAACCGGTGGAAATGGAGGACTTGGTCAGGCTTTCACCACTGCGTTAGCAAAGGCAGGCGCAAACGTACTTGTTCCAAGTCTTGCAGATGATGATGGAACTACTCGTGCTCTGGTTGAGGCTTGCGGTGTAGAATATAAATTTATGGTGGCTGATATTACAGCAGACGGTGAGTGCAAGAGAATTGTAGATGAATGTGTTAATACCTGGGGAAGCATTGATATACTTATTAATTGTGCTGGAATAAGTATAAATGTTCAGGATGTTACCAAGTATACAAGAAAAGAATGGGATAAAATGATTTCCATTAATCTGACAGCAGCCTTTGAAATGATTCATGAAAGTTGCAAATATATGATTAAACAAGAGAGCGGGAAGATTATTAATATAGCATCTCTTTATTCCTTTTTGGGAGGACAATGGTCCCCAGCTTATGCATCAACAAAGCATGGTATCGTAGGCTTAACTAAAGCAATGTGTGATGAGTTGGCTCAATGGAACATACAGGTTAATGCTATAGCTCCTGGATATTATGCAACACCAATGACAGAAATGACCAGAAAGAACGAAAAACGTAACGCTGAAATTCTGGCTCACATTCCTGCAAATCGTTGGGGATTTACTGCTGACCTTATGGGTGCTACTATTTTCCTTGCTAGCCGTGCATCTGATTATGTAAACGGAACTACATTGACAGTAGATGGTGGTTATTTAATGAGATAGTTACAGTAAGAATAAAGAAGGTATATGATTAAATGAAATAATAAAATCCGACAAGGGAGGTACCGAGCCCATTTTTATTGCTTGCAGAAGGTTTTTGTGCAAGATACCTAGCATGGGCTTGGGCATACTTATGGAAAATAAATTTATTATTGCAATAGATGGTGGCACACAAAGTACAAAGGTTGCGTTGTTTGATGCTGTTGGAACAGAAATTTGTTCACATACAGTCAAGCTTAAGCCTATGAACCTGTACGGTGACAGCAGAGCAGAACACCCAGGAGATGAGTTGTGGGATAGCTTGAAGGAAGCATGCCAGCAAGCTCTGAAGAAATTTACTGGTGACAGGAAGGATATCATTGGTGTTGGATTGGGCTCCATCAGATGTTGTCGTGCGCTGGTTAAGGAAGACGGTAGTTTAGCATCACCTGTTCAAAGCTGGATGGATTTAAGGTTGTCAAAACCCTATGAACATGAAGATGATAATGTCAGATATGTTACCACTACTACTGGTTATCTGACCTATAGAATGACAGGTCAAGCAAAGGATACAAGAGCTAATTATGTAGGTCCATGGCCTATTGATCCTGAAACCCTGAACTGGTATGAGGATGAAGGGAAATTCGGCACTTATACTACACCAAGAGAAATGCTGTTTGAGCTTGTGGATCCAGCCAGTATTCTTGGGTATGTTACAGGTGAAGCTGCTGCAGCTACAGGTATTCCTGCGGGAACACCAGTTGTTGCTACAGCTAATGACAAGGCAGTTGAAGGACTTGGTGCAGGTCTGGTAAATGATGGAACAGTACTGGTATCACTTGGAACATATATTACTTCAATGATGGTTGGAGAAGAGAATAGGGCAGATACTCTCAATTATTGGACAAATCCTGGTGCAACACCCGGTGAATTTCTTTATGAAAGTAATGGAATTCGCAGGGGCATGGCGACAGTAACATGGATTAAGGATTTACTTGGAAGTGATATTGTGACAGCGGCAGCAGAGCGAGGCATGTCACCAGAAGCTTATCTTGAGATGCTTGCAGCCGATGTACCTGCTGGATGTGATGGATTGTATACCGTCCTTCATTGGCTGGCGAGACCAACTCATTTACATGAAAGAGGAATAATGATAGGTTTTAATGGAAATCATAAAGGACCACATATGTTCCGATCTGTTTTGGAAGGTATAGCAATGACAATGAAAAACCATACACAGGCAATGTGTGATGAAAAGAGCGTTTCGTTGACAAGCATTATTGTCAGTGGCGGAGGCTCAAATGGTGACTTGTTTATGCAAATATTTGCTGATGTTTACGGAGTTCCTGCTTACAGAAATGTTATTAATGGTTCTGCCAGTATGGGTGCTGCTATCTGTACTGCTCTGGCTTTAGGCGTTTACAAGAGTAGACAGGATGCCATAGTGAATATGGTAAAACGTAGGGATACATTTTATCCAATTAAAGAAAATGTTGCAATATATAAAGAAATTAATGAGAAGGTCTATAGCAAAATTTCAGAAGACACAGACCAACTCCTCAGAACATCACACGATATATTGCACAGCAAATAAAAAACTAAAACTTCGCACATAAAATCTATTGGTGCGGTAGAATTATCAATGGTTTGTTGATTGACTTTTCATTTGATAATGCTACCACACCTGATATTACTAGGCTTAAAGTAGTATATTTATACGCGGAGTAAGTAATATATTACTGCATAAAGAGAAAAATTTGCTGCGGACAAACAAAATGCGGTCACAAAATTAATAGGGACTGTTGCAAAACATCAATTTCGGGAGCGAGCCATAGATATATACTGCACGGGAGTACTATTTAAGCAGCTTACTGTTGATATATATAATTTTTTGTTTTGCAACAGCCCCCACCGTTGTTTTACTAAAATTTTGTGCCCAACAAGCTGGGCGTGGAGGTTTGTACGAAACATGGTGTGTTTGTAATGGACCTGTAAAAAAATAGGAGACCACAAGTAGCTTTTTTGGATTTGAGTAATCAAGCAATGACAATACACTTGCAGAAAACTCGGCGTGGAGGTTAGCTTGAAAGAACTTGGAAGGTATAAGTGAAAAATCTTGCGTACCGCCACGTTGCTTTCATTATATTTTGTACAGAAAACTAGGACGTGGAGGTTTTTATGAAAAAAATAAGACCTATTGCTTTCTGGCCGCCTGTTATACTTTTTATAACGGCATGCTTATATAACTTTATTGACCAAGAACATTTTGTAAAAATTATTAATTATGCAAATGAAAAGCTTATGGGTAATTTCTCCTGGGCCTTTTCCCTTGGGGTTTTAATAATGTTGGGTGTCATTGTTTTTATAATGTTTTCAAAGTTTGGAAATGTTAGAATAGGCGGACGTGATGCAGCACCAATGCTGGATGATGTAAGATATTTTTCCATTACTTTAACCAGCATAATTGCTATTGGAATTTTGTTCTGGGGGACATCAGAGCCACTATATCATTTGAACGCCCCTCCCGAGTCTCTTCATATATCACCGGGAAGCCCGGAAGCTGCTGTTTTTGCCATGTCAACATTGTTTGTTCACTGGGGGTTTTTGCCTCTTGCTATTTATGCAGTACCTACTATAATGTTTGCATTTGCCTTTTATAATATGAAAAAGCCGTATACACTTGCATCCACATTAACTCCTGTTTTTGGGAATAAAATACTTGGGAAATGGGCACAAGGAATTGATGCTGTTTGCATGTATGCACTTATTGCAGGAATGTCGGCATCTCTAGGAACAGGGGTACTATCAATTGCAGGGGGGCTTAAATATTTAACAGGAATTCAGACTGGAGCCTTATTATGGGCGATGGTTGATATTGCAATTGTTGTAACCTTTGTTCTATCATCAATTACAGGTATTTTTAAAGGAATAAAAAGATTATCAGAGATTAATTTTGTAATATTTTTGATTCTTGTTGTATTTGTATTTATATTTGGACCTACCTTTTTTATGCTCAATTTAGGTGTTGAAGCTTTTGCAAATCATCTTCAGACATTTTTCACTAAAGCTTGCTTTACTGGCGCTGCAGCAAATGATCCCTGGGCAGGCTGGTGGACAATTTTTTACTGGTGCAACTGGTTAGCGTGGGCACCGATATCTGGAATGTTTCTTGGAAGAATCTCTTATGGACAAACAGTCAGAAAAGCACTTATTGTTACATTTATTTTACCTGCTCTGTTCGATATAGTATGGATGACAATTTTTGGTGGTGCTGCTATTAAAATGGAACTTACTAATGGCAACTTGATGAAAGCTATTGGAGATGGCCCTGAATTTGGGGTTTATGCATTTTTTAATCAATATCCAATAGCATATATAATAATCCCTGTGTTTATTGGATGTATGTTCCTATCATATGTAACGGGTTCCGATGCATATACTACAACACTTGGAGGAATGAGTACAACAGGCATATCACAACAGGATCCCGAACCATCCATTAAAATTAAGATATTCTGGGGTGCAATAATTGGAGTTGTTACATGGGTTATGATTTCATCAGCGGGAGTAAATGGAATAAAAATGCTTTCAAACCTTGGAGGTGGTCCAGCACTCCTGCTGGAGATAATGATATGTGTTTCACTAATAAAGGTAGCACTCAATCCCAAAAAGTACGATACGTTCAAGCAAGACTACACTGAGGATGGTATTCCAATTAAATCTGTTACAAAGAAAGCTGTTATGACTAATAAAGTAGAAAAATAAAATATATTTGATTAAATGATATACAATAGAAAAGTATCGCAACTACTTAAAAAAGTATTTTGCGATACTTTTAGTTGGATTGGAAATAATTGCATGAATTAGTTGTGTGAGAAAGTTGATTTCAATATTTTAACAAGGAGGCGGCACCAAGTAAATTAAGGTGTTACTCTGTTTGAAAGTAACTTAATCAGCTCTTCAAGCTCTTCTGACAAAACTTTTGCAAGAGCAAAATTAGTAGCTTTTAAAGCTAGTTCTATTTTTGTTTCAATTGCTTTTTTATTTTGCTCAAGTTCTAGATAGTCTCTATCAAAATGACTCGCGTAAATCATTTTTTTGAATTTTTGCATTTTCATTTTTCTAATGGTCTTATCTTCAATGATTAAAACATAATCCATACAATTGACTATAGTATAGAAATCATGAGAAATCATAATAACCGCGCCTTTATAGTTTTTTATGGCTTTCTCCAGTGCTAATTGTGAATAAGTATCTAAATGGCTTGTTGGTTCATCAAGAAGCAACATGTTTGCTTTAGTAGCAGCAACTTTTGCCAATTGAAGTATGTTTTTTTCGCCACCAGATAAATTGCCTATCTTTTGCTCAAAGACTTCTCCGTCAAAACCATAGTTTGAAATATATGATTTAATCTCTTCGTAAGTTTTAAACCCAGCATCGAAGAACTCTTCATATATTGTATTAGAATCGTTCAGTCCTTCGCCTTGAAGCTGAGATAAATAAGCTACTTTAATGTCTTTATTTATCTCAATAGAAGCATGATTATTTCTAAAGATTTCTCGGAGTAAAGTCGTTTTCCCAGTACCATTTGAACCGATAAGGGCTACTTTGTCAGTAGATTTAATTTCAAAACTAACATTTTCTAGAAGAATATCATCAAAGACAACACTATAATCACTGACTTTTAAAGCGATGATTTCTTCAATTTCATTATCTGCAACGAAATTGATATCCGGTTGTTTAATATCTACAAATGGTGAAATAATTCTACGCGCTTCTAATCTTTCTTGTAGTTTAACTCTAGCATTTAGAGATTTACCTCTAGCAGCTTCAGCATTGTTAGTTGCGATAAATCTTAGTCTATCTATTAATATCTCATTTCTCTCAATTTCTTCGGTATCAGCAACAGCTAATTCTTGTAACTCTATTTTGCGCCTGAGTAATGAAAAATTATAATCAATATAACTTCCATTAAACTCCTGTAGAGACATGTTTTCAAGGTGTATAATTTTATTAAAACAGTGATTCAATAGATATCTGTTGTGTGTAATGATTAGCATTATACCTTTGTGTGAATTAATTAGATTTTTAAGAGCATTAAGGTTTTCAAAGTCTAAAAACACATCAGGTTCATCCATAATTATTAAGTCTGGACTAGTTAGCATTTCCTTAATTACTTGAAGAAGTTTGAATTCTCCACCACTAAGTTCAGATATCATTAGATCTTTATGCTTTATTAGGTTAGCTAGATTTAGTTTCTTATCAATGTTGCTTTCGAAATCATTCCCATCTATTGCATCAAATGCATCTAAAGCTTGTTGGTACTTTTCCATTAAAGAATCAATATCCGAAGATGTCTCCATTTCAGTACAAATAGATGTTATTTCGTTTTGTAGCTTAATAAATTCTTCCCCTATATATTCGAAAACTGTAATTTCTTTTGTTTTGTCTAATTGAGAGAACTGACTTACATACCCGATTCTACAATTTGGGTTTATCTCTATTTTTCCATCGAACGTATATTTTTCTGGATCCAAAATTATATCTATCAGTGAACTTTTTCCACTGCCACTTGTTCCTATAAAAGCACAATGTTGACCATCTTCTAGTGTAAAGGAAATCTTATTGAATAGATCTTTTTGCGGAAACGAGTAGGATAGGTTTTCAACTTTTATCATATATATCTCCCATATGCGTGCTTACACGCAGTCAAATAATTATACAAACACTAGTGTTTTTGCAATGCAGGATTGATGCAGAAAATTCATTTTTCACTCTATTACCTCTAGATGTCATTAAAAAAGGGTTTGCATAAATAAGCTCATAAATATATTATCTTTTCAATCGCAATTTCTCATTTGATTTTTATGCAGCAAAGACTTGTTTTTGAGTTTACCGTTGTTAGCATAACACTTTTTAAGACTTATTTCAATTTTTTCATAGAACTAGAAGAGATTTGAGAAGATAAAAGATTACATGATACATCGCTATTTAAAATGGTATAAAATCCTATCTTATTCTGTTATTGACGTCTATTTAGATATACTGTCAAATTATTATAAAGTTTAATGAAAAGAGAGTGACAACGGAAATGGACGATGACCCTGGGGAAGCGGATAATATTAGTAACCCTATGCTTAAAATAGGAAGAGCTAAGCTTTATATGAGTAATAGACCTAAAACTTAATCTTACAATCGTAGGCCGTGATGCAGTATTTATTATACTGTATTTTTTGGTCTTTTTTTTGTTTTATAAATATGGGGGGATGAACATTTTGATTACGGAAATACTATTTTTATTTATATTGATAGAAGTGACAGATAAACGAATCGAGAAAGCAATAATTCTTATAGAAAATCAAACAGAAGATTTTGTGGAAAATAAGGAATAGTTATTACATCTAACTGTTCTTTAGCAGATCTAGAGAACAGTTTTTTATAAATTAAAACATGATTTGAAGAGTTCATTAATATTTTGACAAGTTGGAGGATAAATGGAATCTCAATACAACAAAAAGAAGCAATTCATCTTAAATACTATTTATTTTTTTCTGATAGCATCTATTGCTTATGTCTTTTTTAAGTATGCGGTTTCTTTAGTAAGTCCCTTTATATTTGCTTTTATAATTGCATATATACTAAAAAAACTAGCTAAGTTAATTTCGTCATCAACAAAAATATCTCGTAAAACTGTATCGTTTTTCCTTGTATTGATATTTTATAGTACAATAGGTGTACTTATTTCGTTGTCAGGTGTTAAGCTTATTTCGACAGTCTCTAAAATTGTTTTGTCTTTGCCAGCAATCTATCAAAATCAGTTGGGGCCATTTCTTATAACTACTTTTAATGGTATTGAGAAGGCTGTCCTACGTATAGATCCTGCTATTGTAGAAATATTGAACAAAGGATTTGACCAGCTTGTCAGTTCACTAGGAGAAAATGTTACAAACATATCAATGGCAATAGTAGGGGCACTATCAAATGTAGCATCTTCGTTTCCCGTTTTTTTGATTAAAGTTCTTTTGATGATTATTTCGACATTCTTTATAGCGATTGACTTTGAAATTATATCATCGTTTATACAAAGACAGTTTTCAAAAAGGGCAAATGAAATTATAGTTACCATAAAACAATATGTTGTGAACACACTATTGGTAGTAATTCGATCCTATGCATTAATAATGACAATTACGTTTGTGGAATTATCTATAGGACTTTCCATCATTGGTATACCAAATGCAATATTGATTGCACTTTTTATTGCCCTATTCGATATTTTACCTGTGCTAGGAACGGGTGGAATTATGATTCCGTGGACTATTATGACTATTTTCCAAGGAGATTATCGAACATCTCTAGGATTACTTATAGTTTATATCTTTGTGACTATTATTAGAAATATTTTGGAACCTAAAATTGTTGGTGGTCAGCTTGGGATTCATCCTGTTGTTGCCTTAATGAGCATGTTTATTGGGGCCAATCTTTTAGGAGTTATAGGCTTGTTTGGATTTCCTATTACATTATCTCTACTTAAACATCTGAATGACACTGGAACAATAAAACTATTCAAATGAATTTATCCCGACGAATTATATATATATAGAATTTGATGACAAACTAATAAAGGATGATAACCTTATTAATCATGAGAAAGGTGATGACAAATATTATGAAAGCATTTTATAGAATGCCATATAAAGATGTGATGAAACAGTGTAATAGCCAAATGACTGGTTTATCTAATGAAGAGGTAAGTAAACAACGAGAGACCTATGGAAGAAATCAACTTGAAGAAAGCAAGAGCATGTCTCCGGTTATTATTTTTCTCTCACAGTTTAAAGACTTTCTTGTTATTATACTGATGGTGGCAGCTGCTATCTCAGCCATGATGGGAAAACTGGAGAGCACAGTAGTTATTATTGCTGTACTTTTTCTTAATGCTTTGCTGGGAACGGTACAACATGTAAAGGCAGAGCAATCCTTAAAAAGCTTAAAGGCTCTTTCGGCACCAAGTTCAAAGGTGCTGCGTGATGGGTGTTTGGTCGAAATTCCTTCATCAGAAGTGGTAGTGGGTGACATTTTAATAGTTGAAGCTGGAGATTTTATCGCTGCTGATGCACGCCTTATCGAAAGTAATAGTTTACAGGTAAGTGAAAGTGCACTAACTGGAGAATCAGTTAGTGTTGAAAAAGAAATTGAACTTATTGATAAAGATGATGTGGCTATAGGTGATCAAGTCAATATGATTTTTTCGAGCAGTCATGTTACCTATGGTCGAGGTAAAGCTGTGGTTACTGGTGTTGGTGCAGCTACAGAAATCGGGCGTATAGCAACGCTGTTAAAAAGTGCAAAAGAAAAAGCTACGCCACTTCAGCAAAACTTAGATAATTTTGGGAAAAAGCTTGCGCTATTGATAATTATTATTTCTAGCATAGTATTTGGCATGAGTTTGTATCGCGGTACGCCTATTATGGATTCGCTCATGTTTGCCATATCACTTGCAGTAGCGGCAATTCCAGAAGCCCTGAGTTCAATTGTTACAATTGTTCTTGCACTAGGTACAAGAAAGTTAGCTGATGAAAATGCAATTATCCGAAAGTTACATTCTGTAGAAAGTTTAGGTAGTATATCTATAATTTGTTCTGATAAAACAGGTACATTAACACAGAATAAAATGACGGTACAAAAAATTTTCACAAACCATAAGCTAATTGATGTTGACGCAATAGATAAAGAGAATAGCCTTCATTATAAATTGGTGCTTGCAGGACTTTTATGTAGTGACGCAATTACAACTAAAGAAAAAGAAATTGGTGACCCAACAGAGATTGCCTTAGTCGACCTTGGTGAATGCCTGCATTTAGATGAAATGATTGTTCGTGAAGTCACACCGCGTATTTCAGAATTACCTTTTGATAGCGACAGAAAGCTCATGACGACCTTGCAGCACATTGACGGTAAAGCTGTCGTTTTTACGAAGGGAGCAATGGATGTTCTTTTAAAACGTTCGACGCATATAGAAACAGCAGAAGGGGTTCGTCCTATTTCACAAAAAGATAAAGAAATCTATAATAAAATGAACTTTGAACTGGCAAATCAAGGTTTACGTGTTTTAGCCTTTGCATGGAAAGAACTAGAGGAAGAAACTTTAACTTTTGCCCATGAAGATGAGATGATTCTCTTTGGATTAGTTGCTATGATGGATCCACCAAGGGCTGAATCAAAAGCCGCGGTAGAAAATTGTTTGGCAGCAGGTATTAAACCAATTATGATTACTGGGGATCATAAAGTGACTGCATCTTCTATAGCAAGGCAAATCGGTATTTTAAAAGAAGTGGATCAAGCAATAGAAGGAGCAGATATTGAACATCTTACTGAGGAAGAACTGATTACTTTAGTGCCTAAAATATCAGTATATGCAAGGGTATCACCAGAACATAAGATACGTATTGTTAGTGCATGGCAAGCCCTTGGTCATGTTGTTGCTATGACTGGAGATGGTGTCAACGATGCGCCAGCTCTCAAGCGTGCGGATATCGGAATTGCCATGGGGATTACTGGGACTGAAGTGGCAAAAGATGCTGCAAGCATGGTTTTAACAGATGATAATTTCTCTACAATTGTCAAGGCTATTAACAATGGTAGAAGTATTTTTGGAAATATCAAAAATGCTATACGATTCTTGCTAGCAGGTAATACGGCAGGAATTTTAGCAGTAGTATATGCCTCAATTGTGGGATTGGCGGCACCATTTGCCCCAGTTCACTTACTTTTCATAAATCTTTTAACAGACAGTTTACCCGCCATAGCTATTGGACTTGAACCTGCTCACGGTGGGTTAATGAAAGAGAAGCCTAGAGACGCGAAAAAGCCAATTCTTGATAAGGTTTTCGGACTTCACGTGCTATTCGAAGGGACAATTATTGCTGTAGTCACTATGACTGCTTATTTTTTAGGCTATAAGAACGGCGGTCAGGGAGCGGGCATGACAATGGCCTTTGCAACATTAAGCTTATCTCGCCTTGTTCATGGATTGAATTGTAGAAATGATGCACCACTATCTTTAAAAACATTATGGGCCAACCCGTATAGTTACTTAGCTTTGATATTAGGTGGAGGATTACTATCAGCTGTTCTATTCTTAGAACCTCTGCACAGTATCTTTGAAATAAGTATTCTAACCAGTCAACAATATATGAGTATTGTTCTTTTATCTATAGTACCGCTTGTTGTTGTTCAGATTGCCAAACGCATAAAATGGATACTTCGTAAGTAATATTATTTTGGGAATCTAGATTACGTTTATATTTCAAAGATAAGTTGCTAAACCTATAGATGCTTATAGCAGGTTTCAAATAAAAAACAGTACTGACCTCCCATTTGTTGGAGGTGCAATTGGGTTTTTATCATATGATTTGTGTCATCACATTGAAAAGTTACCACAAATAGCAATAATTATATGCGATAAAACTGGTAGATTATTACAGACCAGACCTACATCCTTCAATAACTTATTCGCGACAATAATATCTACAAGCAAAATACAAATGGCAACTATAAAACCGAATTTGTTTTCTCCCAATAATATTGATAATTTTAGAAAAGGACAAGTCATAGAATATCAATCTCCGGAGTTTAAAAATGATTTAACTTTTCAAAAAATTATCCAGTGTATTAAAGAAAACGAACCAGATAATGATAAGATCGTAATAGGTAATAGAACGTTTGAGTTTAAATTTAAACCCAATGGAAAGCATGAAGAAGAAACTCTAAAAAATAAATCATATAATATAATTGCGCAAACCTACACAATTACTGAAAATAGGGTGTTAAGAAATATTATTTTACCCAATTGCTCACATATTCATATTTTTGCTATTACTCTAAAAAAGTAAAGTAGTACAATAAGTTTTTGATAAGTTCCAAAATGGAGAAGAACCTACTCTCAGAATAGAGAGTAGGTTCTTCTCCATTTTGACAGTAAAAGGGAGTTTGCAGAACTACTTGAGTTTTATAAAGTAGTTTTTGCAAACTCCCTTTACTTTATAAAAAGTAAGATAAATTAACGATTGTTTTAGTTTGTGATTTTTTTGTCGATATTTGTCTTATAATGTTGAAAAGCATATGCTGATATGCTACAATAAATTTACTGATAATAGAACTTTATCTTTTAAATGAATGGAGTAACCTTATGAAAAAAAATGTGTTAAAAAGTATTACTATAAAAGGTATTCAGATTAATAGTATTAAAACAAAATTAATCTTTATTTTTGCGGCATTATTACTTGTTTCTTCAACAGCAATAAGTATTACCGCATTATTAAATTCTGTGTCCTCACTTAGAATTGAAGCTGAGAAATCACTTTCCTCAATCTCGAAGGAGGATGCAAAATTAACTGCAAGCCGTTTAGAAACCCTAAAAAGCTCCCTCGCAATTTTAGCACAGATGAAAGAAATCAGAAGCATGCAGTGGGAAGTACAGCTTCCAATATTAGAGGAAACTGTAAAACAAAAGATGTTTTTAGATATTGCTGTTGTGCAAATGAATGGTTCAGCTACATATACTGATGGCTCAAAAAGTGATTTGTCTGATCGAGATTACATAAAAAAGGCCCTTAGTGGAGGGACAAATGTCTCTGACGTAATAATAAGTAAGGTGACCGGTGAACCAGTTATTATGGTAGCAACCCCAATCATGGAAGATGGTGAGGTGGTAGGTGCCTTAATAGGACGTAGAGATGGTAATGCTCTGAGCCAACTTGTTAAAGATTCGGGATACGGTAAGGATGGATATGGTTATATTTTAAACGGGAAAGGTACAGTAATAGCCCATAAAGACAAAGATAAGGTGCTGAATCAATTTTCTCCCATTGAAGCAGCAAAGAAAGATAAAAGTTTAGCGCCTTTATCAAAGATAATTGAAAAGATGATAAAGGAAAAGGACGGCGTTGGTACTTATTCGTATAATAATGTTAACTTATATGCAGGATATTCAAGCATTGAAGGCACTGATTGGATATTCGTCATTACGGCGACAAGCGATGAGGTTTTAGCTTCGATTCCTAAGCTTCAAAACAAAATACTGATGGTTGTAATATTAATATTAGCCTTAAGTATCATTATCACTTATATAATTGGTAGTAGTATTGCTAATCCGATTGTTAAGGCAGTACGAATTTCTGAGAAAATAGCAAATTTAGATATCTCATCGAATATTGAACAAAAGTATCTGAATAGGAAAGATGAGATAGGTATTTTATCAAGAGCACTTCAAAGTATAACCGATAGCATCAGAGGAGTTATTATTGATATCAGCAGGTCTTCTGAACAGCTAGCTGCTGCATCTGAAGAATTATCAGCAACATCTCTTCAATCATCAAGTTCTTCCCAAGAAATTTCAGCTACAATAGATGAAATAGCAAAGGGTGCTTCTGAACAGGCAAAATATACGGAGGATGGCTCTATTAAGGCGAACTTATTAGGTGATGTAATTGAAAAAGATCAAGAGTATTTGAAGAGCCTGAATGTTTCTACAGAAAAGGTAGTTGAAGTACTGAATCTTGGGCTAAAAGAGGTTGAACTCCTATCTAAAAAAACGGAAGAAAATAATGCTGCCTCTAAGCAAATCCATGACGTGATACTAAAAACAGATGAAAGCTCTAAAAAAATCGGACAAGCAAGTAATGTGATTGCTGCAATTGCAGACCAGACAAACTTATTGGCATTAAATGCTGCTATTGAGGCTGCCAGAGCCGGTGAAGCAGGTAGAGGATTTGCAGTTGTTGCTGAAGAAATCAAAAGACTTGCAGAGCAATCGTCAGCTTCAACTAAAGATATTGATATAATGGTTAGCGACTTACAAATGCATTCACAACAAGCAGTTAGAACTATTTCTGAAATGTCAAAAATTATAAAAGAACAATCTGATAGTGTAATTAATAACAAAAATAGTTATATTGCTATTGATGAGGCAATGAAAGAGGCAGAGGGTAAAGTCCAATTGCTTAATATGTCGGGCAAAGAAATGGACAAAATGAAAAATGAAATAGTGGATTCACTACAAAGTCTTTCGGCAATTGCTGAAGAAAATTCTGCTTCTACAGAGCAAGTAACTGCAACTATGGTAGAGCAGACATCTTCAATCGAGGAATTAGCTGAAGCAAGTGATGATTTAGCTAATCTGGCTCAGGATTTGCAGTTGCTTATTAAGAAGTTTACAATTTAATTAAGGTAAGCTCAAATATAAAATGGACACAGTATAGTATGGCATTCATAAGTGATACTGCGAAAGTTGAGTATGTTAATAATATAGTTATTGTTGTGATTTTAGCTCTTCATAAATCTTAATAAATTTCCCCTTTTTATTTCATTTTTGATTGTTATATTAAAAATGAAATAGGAGGGGTTTTTATATGATAAAAAAGATTATATGCATTTTATTAATAACTGCGCTAACAATAAGCTTTACCGCTTGCTCAAAAAAGGAGGAAGTGGGTAAGCAGGAAAAATTTAAATCTGTAAGAGTAACCGAGATAAAAGAGGAGAGCAATCCCCTTGCTTTAAACTATGTAGGCAGGGTGGATTCAAGTGAAACAAAAAAATATAGCTTTAAATCAGCAGGAGAAATTGCAGCTATATATGTGGAAAAGGGGCAGCCGATAAGTAAAAATCAAAAATTGGTGCAGCAGGATACTAAAGATCTCATGTTTTCCGTTGAAGCGGCCGGGTCACAAATGGCTTCGGTACAAGCACAGTATGATAAGATTTTAAACGGTGCCGGACAGGAGGAAATAAAAAAGGTTGAGCTGAATGTAAAAAAAGCACAGGATGTCTATAACTATTCTAAAGACTTCTATGAAACAACAAAAATACTGTATGACAGTGGCGCAGCATCAATGGATGCGGTGGATAAGGCAAAGCTTGATATGGACTTAAAGTTTACCGATTTGAATCAGGCAAAAGAGATTGAGCAGGAAATTAAAAAAGGCGTACGTGAAGAGGATAAAACAAATCTTTTAAATCAGTTGGAATCAGCAAAGACAAATTATGATGCCAAAAAAAGCCTACTAGAGGATACGGAATTAAAATCTGATATAGAGGGGTATGTAGTTGACGTACTGGTAAAACAGGGAGAGATGGTAGCTGCTGGGGCTCCTGTGCTATTGGTTAGAAGCAATAAAATGGTAGTTAATGTAGGAATCGCACAGAGAGATATAAACAGGATTAGCATTGGCACTAAGGCAGATATTGAAATAGATAATAAGCAGATTACCGGAAAAGTGATTAAGATTGATCAGGTTCCAGACAAGCAAACATGGACATATAACGTTCAAATAGAAATACCAGAAGATTCTCATTATATCGGAGCTATAGCAAAGGTTGCCATTGCTGTTGAGGCTGGTCAGGGTATATGGGTTCCTATAACAAGTATTATGAGCGGTGAATATGACTATGTTTTTACTGTTATCGACGGTAAAGCATGCAGGAAGAAAATATCCATTGAAAAGACTCAGGGCAGTATGGTTATGGTTAAGGGATTGGCATCAGGGAATATGCTGGTTGTGGAGGGCATGAAGTTACTGAAGGATGGCGACAGTACAGAGATAAAAAGGGGTGACAGTTAATGAAAAAAGATTTAATTCATGCAGCAATAAAAAACAGGACAGTGACTCTTTTTTTGATTATTCTTGTAGCTGTTGCGGGAATTTATAGCTTTTACATATCGCCAAGACAGGAGAGCCCTGATGTCAGTGCTCCTGTTGCCAAAATCACCACAATTTATCCCGGAGCATCTCCAGAAGAGGTAGAAAGGCTTGTAACAAGTAAGATTGAGAATGAGCTTACAGGAATAGTGGGCTATGATTTCAGCAAATCTTTCTCCAGAAACAGTATTTCGGTGGTGCTTATCAGCTTAACAGATGATGCTGACATTGATAAGGCCTGGGATGAGTTGAGAAGAAAAATGAATGATGTCCAGCGGGATTTACCTGAGCAGTGTGAAAAAATAGATGTAAATACAAATATGATAGAAACTGCCGGCATGATTATCAGCCTGTCGGGAGAAAAGTACAGCTATGAGCAATTGGCTTCCTATGCAGAGAATTTAAAAAAAGAGCTTACAAGAGTAGATGGTATAACTCGCTTTGATGTTGTAGGAAAACAGGAACTGGAAGTGAAGGTTGAGGTAAATATAGATAAGCTCAATCAATACGCTTTATCCCTTGATGATATATTAAGTATTCTAAAAGCTCAAAACATTGAAATCCCGTCGGGTAAAATTGAAGAGGGCAACTCAAAGATAAACGTAAAAACATCGGGAAATTATGAGTCCTTGGAGGATATTAAAAATACCATCGTTGCTGCATCCAGCCAGAATAGCTCTGTAGTGAGATTGGCTGATATAGCTGACGTATACATGGAGCTGGAGGACTCAAACTATAAAATCAAGCAGGATGGGGAAAATGCAGTTTTACTGGCTGGATATTTCAATAATAACCAAAACATAGTTCTCATTGGAAAAGAAGTTAGAGCTATATTTGACAAAGCAAAAATTGAGCTGCCTCCTGATATAAAAATAGATGAAGTGATTTTTCAACCCACTGATGTTGATGAAGCAGTAAAATCTTTTGTATTAAACCTGCTGGAGGGAGTACTTTTTGTTGTAATTGTTGTGTTTCTAGGGATGGGATGGAGGAATGCGGTTGTTGTATCTACAGCAATTCCTGTATCCATACTTGTTACTCTTTCTGCAATGGGTGTTATGAAGGTGGAAATTCATCAGATTTCTATTACGGCATTGATTATTGCACTTGGAATGCTGGTTGATAATGCAATTGTGGTGAGTGACGCAATACAGGTTAGGATAGATGAAGGCGAAGATAAGTTAGAGGCATGTCTCAGAGGAACAAAAGAAACTGCCCTTCCCATACTAACTTCTACTTTGACAACAATAGCTGTATTTGTACCGCTTCTGCTTTTGCCTGGTGCAGCAGGTGAGTTTTTAAAGAGTATACCTCAGATATGTATTGCAGCTTTATCTGCATCCTATCTGGTGGCACTGTTTGTTACTCCCACCATGGCATATATGCTGTTTAAAAGGGGCAAGGCTGTAGAAAAAAAGTCTATAATCCGTACTTTTTTCAGCAATCTACTCAACCTTGCAATGAAGAAGAAAGTAGTGACACTGATAGTAGCCCTATCAATGCTTTTTGTTTCAGTAAGACTAATCCCTGTTTTGGGCCTGCAGTTTTTTCCAAAGGCAGATAAAAGCATTTTGTATATAAACTTCAAGTCTGAAAATGCTTCAAACCTTGATAAAACAGAAAAATCGGTAAATGAAATAGAAAAGATATTATCTGCTCAACCTGAAGTATTGAGCTATACAACTGCAATAGGGGACGGGCTTCCAAAATTTTTCTTTTCTGTTGAGCCTGGTTCCCAATCTGCAGATGTAGCCCAGACAATGCTGAAGGTAGACCTAAAAAAGGAGTACAGATTCAAAACCAACGAAGAACTGGCTAATTATTTACAGGGCTTATTTGACAGTGAAATTGTTGGTGGAACTGCAACAGTAAAACTTTTAGAAAATGGTAAACCTATTGGTGATCCGGTGCAAATCAGGATTGTGGGGGAGGATATGGAAGTTATTTCTGAAAAAGCCCGTATTATAAAGGATGAATTAGGTACCATAGAAGGTACGGTAAATGTTAGTTACGACGCTAGCGACAAAGAATATGAATATTTTGTTGATATCGATGACGATACTGCTACCAGTATGGGCTTTACTAAGGCGGACATACAAAAACAGATAAGTATTGCTTTAAAGGGAATGAAGGCATCTGTGTTCAGAAAAAGCGGCAATGAAACAGATATCATTGTAACCAGTGACATTAAGTCAAAGGAACAGCTAGAAAACCTAGCGATAAAGTCTTCATTCACTGGGAACAAAGTACTGCTCAAACAGGTAGCCGACATAGGCTTAATACCACAAACTCCACAACTGAAAAAGCATGACAGGGAACTTGCTGTTTCAGTTTCTAGTGGTGTCAAGCCGGGTTACAGCTCAGTTGCTATACAGAATGAGCTTCAAAAAAAGCTGGAAAGTATGGAGCTTGATAATGTCAGAGTAATATTTAAAGGAGAAAGAGAGGAAATAATCAGTAACTTTGGGGATTTGGGAGTATTCTCGGTCTTTGCCATGCTTATCATATTTATGATTCTGATGATTCAATTCGGGTCTTTAGCACAGCCTCTGATAGTAATGCTGACAATTCCACTGTCTGTAATAGGTTCAATATTGGGGCTTCTTGTTTTCGGCAAGCCCTTGTCCTTCACAGCCATGTTTGGTATAGTTAGCTTGATTGGAATTGTAGTAAACAATGCTATAATACTTATTGATTATATAAATGCTGAAAGAAACAAGGGAGTTGTGCTGGAGGAGGCATGCAAGAAAGCAGCAGCAAAAAGGCTGAGGCCTGTAATGCTTACTACAATAACAACGGTCATTGGGTTAATACCGCTAGCGTTTTCAGGAAGCAGCATGTTTGGGCCAATGTCAATTACCTTGATGTCAGGGCTTGTAGTTGCAACATTGCTTACTTTGGTAGTAATTCCTGTTGTTTTCAGCTTGGTTATGAAAAGAATAAAGAAGGTTTAAAAAATTATAAAGGAGTGAAGTGTTATGGAAGCTCCAAGTATTCTAGTTGTAGATGATGACCATGAAATAGTAAACTTGATAGCAGAGAGCCTTGAAGAAGAGGGATATGTTGTTATAAAGGCATATAACGGTGCAGAGGCATTGGAATTGCTGTCAAACTCAAAGGTTTCTCTTATGATTCTCGATATTATGATGCCTGATGTGGACGGTCTGGAAGTATGTCGGAGGGTTAGGAGCAATGTTGTTACACCAATAATCATACTTAGTGCAAAGGATAGGGAAAAGGACAAGGTAATAGGGCTTGAACTTGGAGCTGATGACTACATGACTAAGCCTTTCAGCGTTAATGAGCTTGTTGCAAGAGTTAATGCACACATCAGAAGGGAAAAGAGGAATACTTCACTTCAAAAGAATGCTTTAAATACCTATAAATTCGGGAATCTAGAAATAATTAAGGATACCTATGAAGTTCTATTGAACAATAAAAAGGTTGAGCTGTCAACTCGTGAGTTTCAGATACTTGTATATCTGGCTGAGAACAGGAACAAGGTACTCAGTAGGGAGCAGATATACGATGCCATATGGGGGAACAGTGAATTGGGGGATGTTAACACAGTAACGGTGCATATTAAAAATTTAAGGTGCAAGCTTGACACTAACAATGAATTTATAAAAACGGTATGGGGCATAGGATATAAGTTTACCGGAGGAGTGTCATGAGGCTAAGTATAAAGGTCAAGCTGCCCATTATTATTTTTGTGTTCTTTATTTTAAACATGTTGTCACTGATAATTTTCTTTAGAATGTCATCATTTAACACACTCAGAGATGACTTCAGGGTATATATAAATGAAATTATGAAAACAAGTGGAATTGTTATGGAAGGAATTGAAGAAGCCTACCCTGATAAATTGAAAACAAGTGAATTTATTTCGAAGATATCCCATGAAAAGAATGTTTCTGTTTTGGTGAAGGATACAAGTCAACAAATTGCCTTTGCTGCTGATGGTAGGGAAAAAGGTATCTTTAAATATAATACAAAGGACATTGTGAGCATAGACGGCAAGGTTGTGTATACTGTAGAAATAGGACATTCCTTTACCTTGCTGAAGAATCTATTAAATAATACAGACATTGTTATTTTTGAAGTTGTTGTTCTATTTATATCTGTACTGCTTCTTGTCATATATCTGCATTTTAATATTGTGAAGCCCCTGGAGATACTGAAACGGAGCCTAAGGACAGTTAATAATTATAACAATAAATTATCATTAAAATTTAAGCAGGGTGATGAGATAGGCGAGCTTTATAGGAATTTTGAAGATATGGTACAAAGATTGGAAATGTCGCAATCACAGCAGCTTGAGATGATTTCATCCATTTCACATGACTTTAAGACACCGCTGACATCGGTAATGGGATATGTTGAAAGACTGATGGGATCAGGTAGTATGCCTGAAGAAAAAAAGCAGGAGTACTATAAAATAATCTATAAGAAATCTCAGGATATTGAAAAGCTTATTGAGGATTTTTCTGATTATACGAAAAACGAAGTTGACTGCAAGAAGCTAAAAAAGGAAAGGTTTTCAGTTAAAGAATTTTTTAATTCAATTTGCAGGGAATATTTTATTGAACTTCAGTCCTATAATGCTGAATTTAAAACCTACTGCTCAGTTAATGCCAATGCTGTAATGGACGTGGATGTAAAAAAAATACGAAGGGTATTTGCAAATCTTATTAGTAATTCTCTCAAGTACGCACAAGCCCCAGTAATCATTAAAGCTTCATGCGAAATTAAGGGCGATAAGATTGTCTTTACTGTAGAGGATAACGGAAAAGGGGTACCCGAAGAAGAACTATCAAATATTTTCAACAAGTTCTACAGGTTAGATAAATCTAGAACCCCTGAAAGAGGCGGAAGCGGCCTGGGACTTGCTATATGCAGAAGCATTGTAGAGAGCCATAGGGGAAAGATTTGGGCATATAATTCACAAAACGGAGGATTGGGTGTGTCATTTACAGTGGGAACTGTCAGTCTACACTAAGTCACATACTATATACATTATCCTAAACTAACAATTGGAAATTACTTAAGCAATAAAAAATGATTTACTACACCTCAGTGCGGATTTTGGTAGTATCCTGCTGAATAAGTGGTGCATATAAGTGATTTAATTGTGGACAATAGAAAAAGGATAGAATGAAACCACATTCTATCCCTTTTTTGTTATATGCACTAAATTCTCTGTTATTTAACAGGTATAAATCTAAATTCTGCATTATTAGGTGAATTTGTATTCTCGTAAGTCCATAAAATAATCCATGTACCGTCTATATTTTTCTCACCAGCAGCATTTACCACCATTTTTAAATTGGTGACAGGGCGTAAGCTGAAAATGTCATTATTGTTTTCAGAATATAACTTCCAGAGATAAGGCGTACTTACCTCTTTAAGCTGAATACCATCCTTAATTGTGTCGGCAATGCCTAAATATTTGCCACTTGCGGTTTTGATGGTGTAGTTTCCATCGGTTTGTTTTTTTATCTCGTAGACGGGATTTGGAGTTACATTTCTGAGCTCTGCACCTCCGTTTGTTGTAATATTCATGTAATTGTTCATGCATCGCAAGTTATAACGGCCATCTTGAAGCTCCTTGGTATAGCTGCTATTATCTGCACCGTTACTTGAGTTTTTATCTACATTTATGTTGTAGCGGAGCACTGTGCTACCAACAAGCACACGAACTTCGATTGTGCCTGCATTTGTAAGTGGCTTGCCACGACCCCATGCCTCGGTGATTTCTGTAGTGGATCGTTTTGAGATGATGAAATACACCTGTTTATCAGTATAATATCTTATCTTCTTGCCGTTATCGCTACATTGAGCTGCAACGAAGCCTTCTGTTTCAAAAGGGTCACCAAGCTTGTAATTTGTTTTTGGCATTTTAATTATATAGACTCCATCAGCTTTTGGAGGGACGACCTCTACCACACAACTTGCAACATTTTTCTTATCTGCTGTGTGGAAATATACTGTTGCAGTACCGTATTCTACACCAACAGGTATGGTGGAATCCTTTATTCTAACAATAGATTCGTCAGATGAAGTAAGGTAATATGTAGGTGTATTGCCAGAAGAGGATTTTAACTGAATATTGCTTGTTTGCTTATCTTTCTCTAATGGGTAATACTCCTTAGTGCTGTACAATCCCACTTGCTTGTCCTTTGCGGTAGCTATAGCAGATTTTCTTACCTGAGATGTTTGTAATTTTGGCGAGGCATTAGTTGTTATTGGTACAGTTGTATAAATACTTTGGTCTATTTCAGACTCAGCAAAGATTTTATCTGTCGCTCCTCCTAAAAGTGCAGTAACATAGCCATCCTTTGTTACACTATATTTACCTGAGTTTCCAGATAACCAAATAATATCGTCAAAGGGACTTGTTGACGGTAGCACCTTGGCAGTTAGCTTAGTTGCATCCCCACGGTCTATAAATACATTTTTTTGTTCAATTACAACAGACTGAGGACGAGTACCCTCAATCCAATTTGGGGAAGAGGGAGAACTGATATCAACTTCAAATAGGTATACACGCCCAGTGTCGTCAAACTTATATTTATAGATTTTTGTATTACCGACATAATAGTAATCCATACCTGCTGACCATGGCGCAATCCAAATAATCTTATTATTCATAAGTAATGGATAGCTATTTGAATAGAAGGCTGTTTTGTCTTTTTTATTTCGTGCTAGGATTTTCCCGTTTTCATCTACAGTAACAAACTCTGTGTAGGTATTATCTCCTTTAGATACAGAGTACACAACAACAAATGAATTACCTGATTTAAAAATACGTGGGTCAGTGATGGTAGTGTCCTTATTATTAGGGTCAAATGTAGTAATCCAAATATGCTTTGGTGATAAATTTTTCTTATTAACAACTGAAAGATATACATTTCGTCCTTTGTACCATTCATTTGAAGGACTATACTTCCCATTGACAGGCTGGTTGTGAGTTACGGAGGTTCCTGCAACTAGATAATTACTTTTCCCGATTTCCAAGCCTGTTACAGTAGAGCCAGTTTCATTTTTTCCTGAAGCACCCTTAAAAGAGAAAATATCTGACTTGTTGAAATTGCCTTTGCTATTCATAGTGGCTAGGCGAATTGCTCTTGGATAAGCATCACCGTGGGACAGCGTGACAATTGTGTTTCCATCGAGTTTTATCATTTGATTGAAGCTGTGGCTGACGTAAAAATCACTTTTTACCTCAGTGGGCTTAAGTGATACTGAATCAAAAACAAATAGATTTGCGGCTTGATGATTTTTTCCATCTTTGGCTCTGAACATCTTATATGCCATATGTATATAAATCTCCCCGCCATTTTCTACAAGTTCGGCTGTACCAGCCTCAAACGGAACGGTTATGCTAGAAAATGCAGATCCAAATTGCTTTGCTTTTAGCTCTCCCTTTTTTATTACATCACCTGTTTTAGAGGAAACCTTGAGCAGGTTTACAACTGTCTTTCCTGCGTTTTCTTCGGAATTTTTATAACCTACAACGACATAATAATCACCATCAGCTGCAACAGCAAAAGTACCGAAATAATCGTGAGAGGGCAGGTTTATTACTGTATCAGAAAGAACCTTGTAATCCTTATCAAAGATATAAACCCTCGGTTTATTTCCGTCTTTATAGCTGAATAAACCGACATTTCCACTTTTGTCAGTAAACATCACGTTATTTTTATTGGTAACCCAATTGCTCATTGAAGAATATTGATAGGAAAATCCGTTGACATACACATCCTTTAGCTTTGTGCGTGGATACACAATGCTTCTGTTTATTGCATTTGCAGGTAATGGCAGTAGAGGCAGTACCATGCATAGTACAAGAAGCATACTAAGTAATCTTTTCTTCATCTGTTATGTTCCCCTTATCTAGTATTAGTAGTTTATGAAGCTATATTGATAATTCTACCACACTATCCTCCTAAAATAACAAGAATATACAAATAGCTTTGCTAATCAATTATTTTTTCATTAAGGAAGTTTTATAATATGACATACATGTGTCATATATATATGATATAGTAAAATACAGGTGATGAATTATGCAAATTAACCGTTTAATTGAAATGGTTTATCTTTTGCTTGATAAAAAGACCATTACAGCAAAAGAATTATCTGATTATTTTGAGGTATCTCAGCGTACAATTTATAGAGATATTGATACATTAAGTGCTGCGGGTATTCCAATTTACACTAATAAAGGAAAAGGAGGCGGTATTCGTCTTCTTGATAACTTTGTCCTTAACAAATCCATGTTTACAGAAAAAGAGCAAGTTGAGCTTATTTCTTCTCTTCATAGCCTTAAGGCATTAAATGTACAAGATATAGAGCCAGTATTAAATAAGTTATCAGGTATGTTCGGTAAAAATAATACAGGATGGATTGACGTTGATTTCTCTCGTTGGGGTAGTAATCCAGATGAAAGAGAGAGATTCAATGTGTTTAGAACAGCTATTTTAAATAAACAGTTGGTGTCCTTTGATTATTACGGCTCCAATGGAAAAAAGACAGAAAGAACTGTTGAAGCTTTAAAACTAGTGTTTAAAGGATATGCTTGGTATGTTTATTCCTTTTGTCATATAAAAAATGACTTCAGATTTTTCAAAGTAAGCCGTATAAAGAATCTTAAACTTAAGGAAGAATCATTTGTTCGAAATGCTCCAGAAAATATTTTTATGGAGTCAAAGGATGTTAGTACAAATATGCTTAAGGTTGTTTTGAAAATACATTCAAGAATGGTATTTCGGGTATTTGATGAGCTTGGATATGGCTCTATTATTGAAAATTTAGATGGAAGTTTTATGGTGTCTGTAGAACTACCCGACGAAGAATGGCTCTATGGATATATTCTCTCTTTTGGCGATTATGCGGAAGTTATTGAACCTAAGAATTTCCGTAGTAGTATAAAAAAAATACTTTAAGAGTGCCTGAAAAAGTATTCTTAATATGACATGATGTTGTCAGTTTATAAATGTTATATTGGTAATATTAAGAAAGAGAAAATGGAAAAAACAATGTTGTTATTATTGCTGAGGTTGAATGATAATTTTTGAAACAAAGAAGGAGTAATACAATGGACAAGTTAGATTATAAAAAGGAATTTAAAGAATTTTATGTTCCCCAAAACAAGCCCTCTGTTATAGATGTACCTTCAATGAGATTTGCTATTATTAATGGTGAAGGTGATCCCAATGGAGAAGAGTTTGCACTTGCTACAGCTGCGCTTTATAGCTTTAGTTATACTGTAAAGATGTCTTATAAAAGCAAGGAGATTCCAGAGGGATTTTATGATTATGTTGTATTTCCTCTTGAAGGAGTGTGGGATTTGGTGGATAAAACCAAACCAATAACTGACAAAAGCAACTATGCTTATTCCATTATGATTCGTCAGCCAGATTTTTTAACAAATGAATTATTTGAGCAGTTTATAAGCAAAGCAAAAAAGAAAAAAACTAATGTTTATCTTGATAAAATAAAATATGATACTATAACCGAGGGGCTATGCTGTCAGATGCTCCATTTAGGAAGTTTTGAGAATGAATCTGCAAGCTTTGAAATTATGAGACAATTCTGTAAGGATAACGGATATGAGAGAAGTTCTCTAAAGCATCGCGAAATATACCTTTCAGATCCTCGTAAGACAGAAGCTAGTAAGTTGAAAACGGTATTGAGGTTTAAAGTTAACAAAACCAATTAAATGAGGAGCAAAGATATGAATATTATTAGTGTGGATGCTAGGAATATTGATATGGAACATATATGCTGTGCTATTTCAGATAAAAAGGGAGAAACGTGCGTTTCTTCAAAGAAGCAATGGATGAAAAAACAATTTAGAGAAGGTCTTGTTTTTAAAAAGCTTGATGCGAGAGGAAAAGTTTTTATAGAATATATTCCTGCTGAAAATGCATGGTGTCCTATTGAGGCACAAGGGTATATTTTTATTAACTGTTTTTGGGTTTCAGGACAGTTTAAAGGTCAGGGGTATGCTAATAAGCTATTGGAAGAATGCATTAACGATGCCAAAGCGCAAAACAAAAAAGGGCTTGTTATTCTCTCCTCTGCAAAGAAAATGCCGTTTTTATCAGACCCCAAGTATTTAAAATATAAGGGTTTTACAGTCTGTGATGAGGCAAATCCTTATTATAGACTTTTATATCTGCCATTTAAAGAAAATGAGTTGAAACCCCAATTTAAGGATTGCTGTAAAAATGCTTCTATTGATGAAAATGGCATGGTTTTATATTATACAAATCAGTGTCCGCATACAGACAAGTATGCTCCTTTAATAGCTGAAATTGCAAGAACGAAAGGTAAAAGCATAACTTTGATAAAAATTAGCTCAAGGGAACAGGCTCAAAACGCGCCAGCACCTTTTACAACCTATAGTTTCTTCCATAATGGCAAATTTGTAACCAATGAAATTTTCTCGGAAAGCAAGTTTGTAAAGTATTTAGAAGAATTAGAAGTGTGAAAAAATGGTTTAATATTTGTAATTGAGTAAGATTTTATCAAGAGACATATATGTAGCTTCTAATAATGATTCACTGCTACAAACAGCAATTTACTACTTTATTACTCAACTTTCCCAGTTAAATTATAGGTGTTCAACTTATCAATGGAAAGTTGGGTTAGAAATAATTGCATAAATTAGTTGGCAAATCGAAGTTTTTTTGCTGGAAAACCGACACGATGTCGGTTTCAGCACACCATGAACCATGGATGGTGAATGTGTGCGCCGGCTAAATTACTGAGATGAGCCATTACTAATTCGAGCAACTATTTCGGCAACAAACCATTGATAAGTTTGAACACCGATAGATTTTCTGTATGGGAAAGTTGAGTTTATTACTATATTCATTATTAAAAAAAAGTATATCAAATATTTAAATTTCTATAAGTTTAGGGGATAATAAAATAAAATAGAGAATATTAAGTATTGGAGGATTGCTATGACCAAACATCAAATATATACAATGAGCTTTGCAAAAGTATATCCACTTTATGTTTTAAAGGCTGAGAAAAAAGGACGAACTAAATCAGAAGTTGACGAAATTATTCGTTGGTTGACCGGATATACTCAAGATGAGATGGAGGAACAATTAGAAAAGCAAACAGACGTTGAGACCTTCATTAAAGAAGCACCTCTTCTAAACCCATCAAGAACTCTAATAAAGGGAGTTGTTTGCGGTGTCAGGGTAGAAGAAATAAAAGAGCCTACGATGCAGGAAATCCGATATTTGGATAAGTTGATTGATGAATTAGCAAAAGGTAAGTCTATGGATAAAATACTTAGAAGCTGAATGGACTTTCCAGTTAAAAAAATTGTAATGTTCTTATTAGTGGAAAGGTTAGGTAATAACAAGAAAAATATAGGTTTCATTATAATATTTTGGTAATATTAATAATAAGAGAATTTTAAAAGGGCAAATACTCACTTATATGTATCTGCCAGATATGACTGGGGATTTGTATATAGGGAGCATAGTTAAGTGAAGGTTTAAATATGGATAATAATGGAATGGGGTGTGCTATGAATATAAACGACAAGGTAAGTACAGGCTTAAAGGGTTTTGATCAGGTGATTGACAACCTTAGGCTTGGTGATAATGTAGTTTGGCAGGCAGATTCAATTTCGGATTATAAGAAAATGGTTGATCATTTTACTGCAAATGCAAAGCTGGATAATATGAGATTGGTTTATATCCGCTTTGGCAGCCATGAACAGCTTCTTGAGGAAAGCCAGGATGTTATAGTTTATCGTATCGACGCTAATAAAGGGTTTGAAAGCTTTGCAACAGAAATATATAACTTGATAAAAAAAGAGGGCAAAAGAGTTTTTTATGTTTTTGATTGCCTGACTGATTTATTAAAATACTGGCATTCAGATTTGATGATTGGTAATTTTTTCAAGGCTACCTGTCCATATCTGTATGAGCTGGATACTGTAGCATATTTTGCTATCATGAGAAACTTTCATACCTATAGTACAATTGCAGGTATACGTGAAACTACACAACTTTTGCTTGATTTATATCAGGTAAATAATAAAACATATATTCATCCTCTCAAGGTATGGCAGCGTTATTCTCCTACCATGTTTTTTCCTCATTTGATTCAATGTCAGGAAGCTATCTGCATCACGGCCAGTTCTGACGCTTCTGAGTTGTTTACCAACATTCGCCGTGGTGAAAATCGGCTTGATTATTGGAATGTTATTTTTAACAGAGCCCAAAAGGTGCTGAATTATTCCCTTAAACGGCAGGAAGAAACGAAGAAACACTTAATGTATATGCTGATAGGCAATGATTCCAGAATGTTCGATTTGTGTGACAGATATTTAACTTTAAAAGATATTCTCCTGATTGCATCCAGAGAAGTAGGAACCGGCTTTATTGGAGGAAAGAGTGTCGGTATGCTTTTGGCTAGAAAAATTATAGAGATTGAGGGAGAAGGTCATTTTACACCATTATTGGAACCGCATGATTCTTTTTATATTGGGTCGGATGTTTTTTACACATATATTGTACAAAATGGCTGGTGGAGGCTTCGTGCAAAGCAAAAGACGAAGGACGGATATTATAAGTATGCGCCTGAACTCAAGGATAAACTCTTGAACGGAAAGTTCCCTAAGGACATTCAGGAACAGTTTATTCAAATGTTGGAATATTTCGGTCAATCTCCAATTATAATACGTTCTAGCTCTCTGCTTGAAGATAATTTTGGAAATGCATTTGCAGGGAAATATGAAAGTGTTTTCTGCGTTAATCAAGGTACTCCCGAGGATCGGTATGAAGCTTTTGAGAGGGCCATTCGTACAGTTTATGCAAGTACAATGAATGAGGATGCTCTCAACTATAGGATGAACAGGGGACTTTTTGAACAGGACGAACAAATGGCGATATTGGTTCAGCGTGTTTCCGGCGAACAGTATGGAGAATACTTCTTCCCCCATATTGCTGGTGTTGGAAATTCTTCTAATCTTTATGTTTGGGATGAAAGCATTGACGCGAATTCAGGGATGCTTCGGCTGGTATTCGGACTTGGTACAAGGGCAGTTGACAGGACAAATGGTGATTATGTGAAGGTTGTATGCTTGGATGATCCTTTACGGATTCCCCCGATGAATTATGAAGATCAGAATAAATTTTCTCAGCATCGATTAGATACGCTTTCTTTTCCAGATAATGCTTTAGTAGTCAGAGACTTGAAGGATATTCAGCCTCTCGATTTAAAAACAGATAAGAAGCTATTTATGAGTCCTGATTATATAACAGCCGCTCGGATGCGTGAGCTGGGATATACTGATAGAAAGATTATGGATATTTTAGATTTCAAAAAAATGTTTACCGATACTGATATCATGTCTGTAATGAGAGAAATGCTGGCGTTATTGTCAAAAGCGTATGATTACCCTGTTGACATTGAATTCACAGCTAATTTTAAAAAAGACAATAGTTATAAAATCAATATTTTGCAATGCCGCCCGTTACAAACCAAGGGCTTAGGTAATACAGTGAAAATACCGGAGCTGACGAATGACAAGGATTGCTTTATCTCCCAAAAAGGAAACTTTATGGGGGGAAGTGTACGGCTGTCGATTGATTTTGTCGTATTTATTCAGGCCGATACTTACTTGGAGCTGAACGAGCAGGGGAAATATGCTGTTGCCAGACAGATTGGACTGATAAACAAGGAAATAAAAGGTAAAAATGTCATGCTGGTGGGCCCGGGCAGATGGGGGAGCACAACACCGTCATTAGGCATACCTGTGAATTATGCTGAATTGTGCAATATGATGGTTATTTGCGAATATTCATCGGAAAAAGCGGGTTTTATGCCCGAACTATCGTATGGGAGCCATTTTTTTCAGGATATAGTTGAAGCGGGAATTTTTTATGTGGCAATTTTTGATGGACATAAAGA
Source organism: Bacillota bacterium (assembly GCA_023416275.1). GTDB lineage: Bacteria > Bacillota > Clostridia > Acetivibrionales > DSM-1351 > Ruminiclostridium. Next base: position 50,139 of record JAEZIB010000053.1, read on the forward strand.
TGTAATATTTAACCCTAACCGTATTCTAAAAGAGGAAAACATGATATCCTCTTTACTACCACAAGGCAATCAATTTTCAGATGTAATTCATATCGCTAAAACCGAAGGCATGGAGATATATTCCGATATTGTAACACAAAAGCTTCTATGCAGATAAAGGACAGGACGGCAGAACCATGCTGTCTGTAATATGTTTAAGCAAATTAAAAAATTCAGAATTGATAACCTACGTAGGAATGGGGCATGGTCTGCCAATGCAATTATGGTCAGAGTTTGCTAATAGAATTGCCAATCTTATACAAAGAGTGGAATCCTACAGGTAAATTCGACTTCATAGATAGGTGGATATTAATAGAAAACATAATAGCAATAATTGTATGTACTAGGAAGGCTATTTGCTAATGGTAGAGAAACATATAATGGAAGCAACATGCTAATCATAAAGGGAAGGGGATAGGAAGTGAATATAATTAATGAACAGGCATCGTCAACATTATCGCACACTGAGCCATTTTATCATGGCACCAAAGCTGCTTTGAAGCCTGGAGATTTACTGGTGCCAGGCTATAGCTCTAACTATGGTGAGAGAAAGAAAGCTAACTATGTCTATTTGACCGCAACATTGGATGCGGCTACTTGGGGAGCAGAACTGGCAGTGGGTGACCAGCCAGGTCGAATTTATCGTGTAGAGCCTACAGGACCAATTGAGGATGACCCCAATCTGACAAACAAGAAGTTTCCGGGGAATCCAACGAAATCCTACCGAACTCAGCACCCACTTCGAGTAGTTGAAGAGGTTTTGGACTGGAAGGGACACTCTCCAGAGGCACTAAAAGCCATGCGAGATCAACTTGAAGAGCTTAAGCGGCTTGGTATCGAAGCAATCAACGAGTGAGCACGTTGTAATGGATAATTCTAATTTGAGGTAAATAAAATGGAAATCAAATATACAAACAAAGAATTAGAAGAAGCTCTGCAAGTTGTTTCTTCAACTATCGGTAGATGTGAAAAGGCACAGCCTAAATTTGTGGAGTGTACCCCACAGTACACACTACTTAAGAATAGAATAAAAGCATTATATATATCAAAATCATTGATAAATAATGAAAATGTAATGGGCAGTTATACAAAAGAAGATTTAATGGAAGCATTACGCCCCGTATCTTCAATTATCAGCAAATGTGAAAAAGCGCAGCAAAAATTTACTGAGGGAACATCACATCATACTCGTTTAAAGAAAATGATAAAAGCAATGCATATTTCAAAATCTTTGATAGCAGAGGAAATTAATAAAAGAGGTTAATTTTCCGTTTATCAGTAATATTATTCCGAGAATAGCGTAATCTGATAAATTATGAATAAAGCACGGCAGCTTGCGCTTGATTGCAAGGTGCTATGCTTTTTTTATAATTGGATTTAAAGCACATATACCGTCATTTCTGATTAATTCCGTGGTAAGCCTGCCTCTATAAACTGATACCTTTTCTGTGTAAAAGTATCCAGTATTGATTTTGTAATAAAAATAAAACTATTATACATATTATTAAATTCAATGACGAACGGTTCAAAGCGTTTGTCTACTAGTCGAATTAATCCGGGTTTGAACACTATCTTGATTTGAATTCCATTTTAACTTCAGGATACTTTTAGCCTTAAAAACTAAACTATCGGCATTCAGTCTGGAAACTAACTTTAGGTATATTTTTTGGTTTATCAAAAATATACCTATTTACAACTACGCTACTCTGTGTTACTATATACTAGTAGTAAGTAATACTGAATACAAGTTATACAGAATAGCAAGGAGGGGTTACGTTGGAGAACCTTACAGAAATGCTCAAAGGTGTGCTGGAGGGCTGTGTACTTGAAATTATCAGCCATGAGGAAGTTTACGGTTACGAGATAACGCGGAGGCTGAATGCCCTCGGATTTTCGGATGTTGTAGATGGTACAGTTTATACCATCTTGGTACGGCTTGAGAAAAACAAGCTGGTGGAAATTACAAAAAAACCATCTGATATGGGACCACCTCGAAAGTTTTTTGCGCTCAACGATGCGGGGCACGAGGAACTGAGGAGGTTTTGGGAAAGATGGGAATTCATATCAGCTAAAATTAACCAATTAAAGGAGGAAAAGTAACAATGCTTGATTCTATTATAAAATTAATAATAGGTGACTTAGAAGAAAAACGGGAATATAAACAAATGATGAAGAGTGTTGACGCCCTGCCAAAGGATTATAAGTTTGCATTTCGTAAAATTCAACATTAAATGTATAGTGTTAACCCTCCTGATGTTGATATGACTATGCTTACGTACATGAAGATGTTTAGGGACTTACTAGAGTTATTTGAAGCAAGTGTAGCAGAAGGCAGGCAGGTGCTTGATGTCATAGGCAGTGACGTGGGCAAGTTTTGTGATGAATTTATGCGTGCGTCTGCAACCAATACTGAAACACAGCGAAAGAAACTAAACAAAGAGATTATGGAAAAATTTAATAAGGAGGAGCAATAACGATGCTGGAACTCATCAAAAAATTAATCGGTGATAAAAAAGAGTATAGAGAGCAAATGGCAAGGGTAGAAGCGCTTCCTGAAGACTATAGATTTGTATTTAAAAAAATTCATGAATACATGTGGTCTTTTGCTGTAGGAGACGGCTCTGACATGTTGAAAACTCAGCACGAAATGATAGAGTTGTTTGAAGCCAGTGTGGCTGATGGCAAGCACATTCTCGATGTGACAGGCAAGGATGTTGCTGGGTTCTGCGACGATTTTTTGCGCGACACAAAAAAGTGGACCGATAACTTTAGCAAAAAATTAAACCGCGACATGATGAACAGATTAGGTGGGGGGAGCGATTCTAAATGAAAGACATTGCAATTCAAGTAATAGATTTAAAAAAGTCCTACAAATACACTCATTATTAGCTTGTCAGCCAGTCGGCAACGATATATGCATTGCCCTCGTGTGGTGCATAGGTATCATGATTATTGCTTACTTATTTGCCATTAAAGCGTATCGTCGCATTAAAAACTAAAAGTAGGGCTATCCCTCAACGTCCCTTGAATTTGACTACTTACTGTAGAAATTGACATTTTCTTTGGTTTGTATACTGCCAGAAAAGCGGCTAAGCTTAATCCTATTGTGGAATTAAGAAATGAGTAAATATTTCATTTATATACTCGTAACTAAATTATCTATATAAAATTGACATACGTAAAAGTATCAGACTACTATCGTTTGATACTTTTTGTGCCCTTTTTAGAAAGTGGAGCTTATGCATGTTGTTAAATTTGAAGTATAATACATTTCTCAATATTGACATAAAACATAACATGTTATATATTTAATGGGCAATACGTTATACTAAGGGAGAAAGATATGAAATTAGCAGGTATTAGTGAAGAATATGCAATTTATGGAACACTGTTTTCTTTAAGTAATAGAATTCAAACCCTTGGTGACAAAGAATTTACAGATATTACGATGAAACAACATTTTTTGATGCTTGCACTTGGAATGTTTGAAAATCCACCTACATTAAAAGAAATGGCTGAGCTTATTGGCTGTTCCTATCAAAATGTAAAAAGGATGGCGGAGCATTTACAGAAGGAAAAATTCTTAAATATTATACAGGACTGCAAGGACAAACGAAAATTGTTGCTTGTATCTACTGGTAAATTAGAAAAAATGGCGGCTTCTAATCCTGAAAAAGCGACAGCATTTATGTCGCAACTCTACAAGAACATACCTAAAGAAGATTTGATGTCTACCTTAAATACATTAATGAAAATGGACCAGAACATTGGAGGTATTATAGAATGACAAAAAGAAAAGATTGGTTGGCAGTGGTTACATTATTGTTGATGTGTGTTACTTCTATTTTTGGTATCTTGTCGATTGATTTCTCTAATTCCTATAGCTTCATCAATCAATATGGTCAAGAAGTAGCCATTTATGGATATGGGATATATGCGTTTGATAGCTATTTTAAGGCACCTATATCAATTGGAACAGACTTTTGCATACTTTTTGTATTGGTTCCAATGTTTTTACATACATATATTCAATATAGAAAAAGTAATGATTCACTAACCAAGTTGAAAATGATTTCTGTATATTCTGTAGCATTATATTATGCAGCAAGTATTGCCTTTGGCGTTACATATAACAGATTATTTTTGGTATATGTCGTTTTATTTTCCTGCTCTTTATTTGGAATGTTCATGCATATTAAAAAAATAGAATGGAATAAAACAATTAAAGTTACAAGAGGACTAAGAGCATTTTTGATTTTGAGTGGGTTAGCACTCATTGTTGCATGGTTGCCAGATATTATTCCCACATTACTTGAGGGAGGGACATTACCGCTTATAGAGGTATATACAACAGAAATTACATATGTTTTAGATATGGGAATCATTAGTCCGTTATGCTTTGTATGCTTGTATTTGCTGGTTAAAAAACAAAGTTTGGGAACGATGTTGCTAGCAATCCTACTTAAGATGTGCATTGTAGTTGGAATTATGATGGTTCCACAAACTATATTACAGGTGGTTTCAGGCGTTGAAATTGCAATGCCAGTGCTAGTTACAAAGTCTCTGTCATTTGTTGCATTAGGTGGATTCGCTATGTTTTTTAATATAAAAATGTATAAAGAGTTATCAAATTAAGTTACAGGTGAGAGATAGTATTATGCCGGAAAGTATAAATTTTATTGCTCAAACTTCACAAAATCTGTATTTTGATAATTCAAGCTGAACTGTAACTGTTTAGCCAGTTAAGGTAGAAGTGAGATATATTTTCTGAATATGGTCGTATAAATAACTGTGGAATTTAGCCTTTTAATGCATATATATGGAAATGTTTATATATAACAGGTATACTATAAGAAAAGCGTTTATGGGATGTGAACATGAAATCAGAAAGTAGGGAATGGTTTGTGAATGAATCAAGGCAAACCTATATTGAAAAAATAAATACTGTTCAGGATTATATAGAAAACCATCTAGATGAAGAAATCAGTATTCATAAGCTTTCTCAAATTGCGTCCTTCTCTGAGTATCATTTTCAAAGAATTTTTAAACAGTTTACATCTGAAAGTTTATATAGCTTTATAAAAAGACTTCGCCTTGAAAAGGCTATTTTTCTACTTAGAAGCAACCAGAAACTTACAATACAGGATATTGCACTTTCGGTTGGCTTTTCAAATCAAGCCTCTTTTGCAAAAGCCCTAAAAGAGAAATATAAATTAAATGCAAGCCAGATTAAGAGATTGAATGATTTAGAAATAAATTATATGATTGATGAAAACCGCACGAATGGAAAAGTATTAACAAGTGATTCATATTACAATAATCCTATCGAACTCACTATTCAGATTGTGGAGCCTATAAAAGTACTATACATAAGGTATACTGGTGCGTATAAAGGCAATTCTGATTTGTTTTCAAAGCTTTTTACTAAGCTGTACTGTTTTGCAAACAAAACCAAACTTCTAAGTAAGGATACTAAGTGGTTTGTTGTGTATCATGATTATAGCGAATTGACAGCGCAAGAAAAGTTACGTTTAAGTGTATGTATGTCCATAAAAGAAAAATTGACTTATGAGGGTGAGTTTGGATGTATGGAAATTTCAGGTGGTAGATATGCTGTTGGCAAATTCCTGATTCGGGTGGATGAATACCAGAGTGCATGGAATTACATGACTTCCAAATGGCTTCCAGATAGTGGTTATTTGCCTGATGACAGATTTTGCTTTGAGTATTATCCACCACAAGAAAAGGAAGATGAACATTCAAGGAGGGTTGTTGAGCTTTTTATACCGATAACCCCTCTATAGGAAAGTTTGGTGAAATTATATGAAAAGAATTGAGTTTCAACAAATAGGGATATGTACATTTGATTCAAAAGAAAAGCAGGTAAGGATACAGATTAAAAGAGACTTTAAAGATGCTTTGATTAAATTAGATTATTTCAGCCATTGCATTTTATTTTTAAAGGAAAAACATGTTATCTATTGTTTTATAGCAAGAATAGTGAAAATACTTGAGAAAACTGGAGAAATGCTTATAGAAGGTAATGACAATCTATGTGTTGGTGAATTAGTAGATATCAAGCCATATTTTTCTTGCGAGGAGAAAGTGGATGTCTATGACAAGGAAATGGTGCTTAGAGAAAATGAATTTGAGCCGTTATTCTTCAAGGGTAATCCAATAGGAAAGTTTTTTAATCATAGTGGTGTTATTCAATTTCTTGAGTCGGAGAATTCGTCAGCAGATGCAATTAAAAAAACTATTAGACATATAAAAGAAGGAGCTTTTTTGAGAGTGCTATGGTGGTTTGATCGCTTTGATGATAAGCGGTACCGAAGCCATTTAATGTGTAATCCTCCCTATGACAATGCTCCCAGATGTGGTGTATTTGCCACAAGATCACCAGTTAGACCCAATCCTCTAGCATCCACTATCGTAAAGGTAAAATCAACTGATCCATTTAACATGAATATTTCAGTTATAGGATTTGACGGTTTTGACAACTCAATGATTCTGCAAGTTATGCCCTATCAAGAAATTAATATTTGCGACGAGAAAGTTCCTAAATGGGTTGCTCACTGGACTGCTAATAAAGCATTCTACGATGTTCCCCAGATTGATATATGTCCTGCTATAAATAGCAATGTAGTATTGGAGGGGAGTTTAGATTACTTTGGAGAATTGGATATCTATGAAAGTTTTGAGCATGAAAATTTGGATTCTAATGAAATTGTTGTTGAGGGTGCGTCAATGCACAATTTAAAAAATATTTCAGTGAGAATTCCGAAAGAAAAAATAACAGTAATAACTGGAGTTAGCGGAAGCGGTAAGACAAGCCTTGCATTTGATACTATATATCATGAAAGTCAGAAGCAATTTATGGATTTGATTGCACCAAGTGCTTTTGGGGGAACCGATTTAAAGGATTCTATGGTTAAAAAAATTACCGGGCTTCAGCCTTCTATTGCCATTGAGCAAAAAAGCCTGGCAATGAATCCAAGGTCAACAGTTGCTTCTGCCACAAAAATTGGTGAATACATGCGTCTATTGTTTTCCACTGTTGGAGTACGTATATGTCCTCATTGTAAGGAGGTCATACCTCAAGATAATGTCTGTAAAGGCTGCGGAACTATATTTTTTAAGCTTACTCCAGCTGTTTTTAATTATAATCATCCTGAGTATATGTGCCCTGTCTGCAAAGGACTTGGTGAAGAACTACAAGTTGATGTTGATTTAATTGTAAACAATCCTGAGCTGTCTATTTTGGATGAGGCCTCTTCGTGGTGGGGAAATCTTAGAAAACACAGAGAAAAGCCAAATGCAAACTGGATGAAGGGTGAGGTTTTGGCTCTGGCAATTGATATGAATGAAGATTTGGAAGTGCCTTTTAAAGCTTTGTCAGAAGAATTTAAAAAGCAACTTTTTTACGGTAGCAATGGGCGACTGGTAACATTAAACTACGAAAATCCCAATGGCAGAAGCGGAACAATTACTAGGCCAGTAGAAGGTGTGGTCAACATACTGAAACGACTAATGCATGAAAACAGTACATCTAAATCCTTAGAACATATAGACAGGTTTATTGTGAATAAAAAATGTAGCAGATGTATAGGTGAAAGGCTGCTAGAAGAGGGGCGATTAGTACGGGTTGGCAATACAAGGTATCCAGAAGTAACAAAAATGAGTATCACTGCCCTAAAGAGATGGTGCCATTTCACTTATGGAAACTTGGAGGATTCGGATAAGGAAAAAAGCAAGGATATTTTAAGGAAAATAATCACAAGACTCAAAAAACTTGAACAGGTAGGACTAGGGTATATAAATCTAGATAGAAGTATTCCATCTTTGTCGGGTGGTGAAGCACAAAGATTGAAGATAGCAAATCAATTTGGCTCAGGACTTTCTGACATACTATATATAATGGATGAGCCTTCAAAGGGGTTACATCCTAAAGACTTTCAATTCTTAATGGAAGCTATTCTGGACTTGAAAAAGCAAAAAAACACGGTTGTTGTGGTTGAACATAAAAAAGAATTGCTTCAAATGGCAGACTATTTGATTGAAATTGGCCCTGGTGCAGGACATTATGGGGGACAATTATTGAAAGCAGTTGCGGTTGAAAAGGATAAGACATATGCAAGCAACGACTATGATTACCACGTTACGAGTGCTGTCATTGAACAAAATAAAAAAATAGTGCTTAAAGGTGCAAGAACAAATAATCTGAAAAACCTTGATGTTTCTATACCTCTCACGAAGTTTGTTTGTGTCATAGGAGTAAGCGGGTCTGGTAAAAGCAGCTTGATTTCTAAAACATTATATCCTGCCATAGTGAAGGCACTTGGCAAGAGTATAGATATAGAAGGAAATTATATTAGCATATCTGGGGCTGAACGTATCTCTGATATATACTATGTTAGCCAAAAGGCTATTGGCAAAAATTCTAGGTCAACCCCGGGAACATATACTGGAGTATTTGAATTAGTAAGAAATTATTTCGCCAGTTTAAGGGAGGCAAAAAAAGCTAAATTATCTAAAGAGCATTTTAGCTTTAATAGCTCAAAGGGACAGTGTGAGTCTTGTAAAGGAGCTGGAGAGATAGCCGTTCCTATGCATTTTATGCCGGATATTTATGTTAGCTGCGATAAGTGTAAAGGCAAGAGATATAAAGAATCAGTACTAGAAATAAAATTTAAGGGATATTCTATTTCAGATTTGCTTGATTTGGAAATTGGTGAGGTTAAGGAAGTATTTAAAGATGAAGCTGAGATATACCGAATATTGGACATGCTCTGTAAGGTTGGACTTTCATATATCAAATTCGGGCAAAGTGCGGCAACTTTATCTGGAGGTGAAGCTCAGAGAATCAGGTTGGCAAAAGAACTAAGTGATGGCAAAACAGAAGGTGCTATTTATATACTAGATGAGCCTACTACAGGGCTTCATGATGAGGACATTGATAAGCTGTGCTATATTATTGGTGAGCTTACCTCTAATGGAGCTACAGTTATTGCTATAGAACACAATCCAAGGGTTATCAGACAAGCAGATTACATCATTGAAATGGGACCAGAAGGAGGAGAACTTGGCGGATATGTGTTAAAGGAAGGTTGGTTGAAATGATGGCTGAATATTATCTAGGAAGGGATATTTATACTAATTAGTACATTTTTGATTTGCATAACAGGGTGCTATAATGTAAAATACTAACAAATATATTTTATGGGGAGAAGGTAAAATGGGTATTTTAAGAGAGCTATTTGGGCCTAGTAAAAAAGAAATCTGGAGATCATTAAGTGAACAAATAGGCAGTGAATTTAAAGAGGGCGGTTTTTTCTCAGATGATAAGGTGGTTGCCCACGTAAAAGATTGGACTTTGACTTTAGACACCTATACCGTCTCAACAGGGAAATCCAGCGTTACTTATACAAGAATGAGGGCACCTTATGTAAATAAGGATGGCTTTAGATTTAAAATTTACAGGAAAGGTATTTTTAGTGATATTGGTAAATTTTTTGGTGGGCAGGATATTGAAATCGGATTTTCTGAATTTGATGAAGACTTTATTATAAAAGGAAATGACGAGCAAAAACTTCGCACACTGTTTGCAAATAATAAAATCAGAGAGTTGATTGATTTGCAGCCTAATATCTGTCTTGAAGTTAAAGATGATGAAGGATGGTTTTCAACTAGTTTTCCTGAAGGTGTTGATGAACTTTATTTTAGTGTAGCAGGTGTGATTAAGGATATTGAACTACTAAAGGCTTTGTTTGATTTGTATGGGGAGGTTCTTAATCAGATGTGCATAATGGGCTCAGCTTACGAAGACGATCCTCATATAGAATTGTAGTGAAATAGTATATATTAAGAATTCAGAAATAACTGATAATTTTGTAGCTATTAATATTTGCATGAAAGTATAAAAATAAACTTGGTAAGGGACTTAAATCTTTAACCTTACATCCCAAAGATTTTTTTATTCAGATCTTTAAAAATAGTATTTAAATAAATATATGTACCTTACTGAATTATATAAATGATTTTATGAAGCAGTGAAGCAACACAGTTTATCGGAAGGAAGCTACGTTTCATGAGTAAAACCTATGACGTTTACATAGAAGAAATTAATACTAATCTGGATGCCTTTCAAATATACAAGCAGTTCCATGAAGAAAAATTTAGCTTCTTTTTAGATAGCGCTATGGATGTTCAAAGGCTTGGAAAGTATTCATTTATAGGGTATGACCCATTCCTAACAATAGAGAACAAGGCTAATGTGACAGTTGTTCTTGAAAATGGTAATGATATATGTTTTGATAACAATCCCCTTGACGTTGTAAAAAAATATTTATCTCAATACAAAATAAAAAATGATACTGGACTTCCTTTTGTAGGAGGCGCGGTAGGATTTCTTTCATATGACTTGTGCCACTATATAGAGAAGTTGCCAAAGACAGCGGTTGATGACTTGCAATTACCAGATTTGATTATGGGCTTTTACGATGGAATAGTAATTATTGACCATATAACAGGAAAGGTATATGCTGCTTCGGCAGGGCTTCCAGTGGGAGGAGCAGCCGCCGCCAGGTTAAAGCTTGATGCAATTAAAAGCCGAATAGAACGAAATACTATAAAGGATTTGTCATATCTGGATATTTCATTTGAAAATAACATTCCTAAGTTAGTAGCAAATTTTACTCAAGAGCAGTACTATAAATCAATTGAAAAGGCAAAGAAATATATAGAATGTGGTGACATTTATCAGATGAACATGACACAACGTTTTTCCACACAGATAAATAAGCACCCAATAAATATATATGAGAGGTTACGAATCATAAATCCAGCGCCTTTTGCAGCTTACCTAAATTATAATAATTTTAAAATTGTTGGAAGCTCTCCGGAAAGATTTCTGCAGATACGAAACAGGAAAGTTGAAACTCGTCCAATTAAGGGTACCTTGCCAAGAGGAAAAAGCCCTGAAGAGGATTTATTAAATAGAGAAAAACTGTATAACAGCGTGAAGGATAGAGCAGAAAATTTGATGATTGTGGACTTAATGAGGAATGATTTGGGTCGTGTGTGTGAATTTGGAAGTGTTGGGGTTCCTGAACTCTTCTGTGTGGAGCAATATTCTACGGTTTTTCATCTAGTATCAACTGTCATTGGTGTTTTGAGAGAAGATAAGGACGCTGTTGACTGCATAAAGGCGACTTTCCCAGGAGGTTCAATAACAGGAGCACCGAAAATCAGAGCCATGGAAATTATAGATGAACTAGAGCCTACCTGCAGGCATCTATATACAGGCTCTATTGGATATATCGGTTTTGATGGTGATATGGATATAAATATAGTTATTCGTACCATTTTAATTAAAGAGGATATAGCCTACTATCAGGTGGGAGGCGGAATTGTATGGGATTCGGAGGCTGAAAAAGAATATCAGGAAACTTTGGATAAGGGAGAAGCTTTAAAAAAGGTGCTGCTAAATATTTGAAATACAAGGATTAGTAGATGGAGGATAAATGCTTTTAATAATAGATAACTATGATTCTTTTACGTACAATCTGTATCAATACATTGGAGAAGTTTATCCTGAGATTGTTGTAAAGAGGAATGATGAAATTACTATACAAGATATTGAAGAAATGAAGCCGACGTATATAGTGATTTCGCCAGGACCTGGTTATCCTGAAGCAGCGGGGATATCTGTAGCGGCCATTAAGCAGTTTAGCGGCAAAATCCCTATTCTTGGGATATGCTTAGGGCATCAGGCTATTTGTATTGCCATGGGTGGCAAGGTTGGCCCAGCAAATACTATAGTTCATGGTAAACAATCTGAAATTTTTAATAATGGAGAAGGAATTTTCAAATATGTACCTCAAAGCTTTAATGTTGTCCGATATCATTCGCTCTGCGCAAAATTGGAGAATTTTCCGAAATGTTTAGAAGTACAGGCAGTCACAGAGGATAATACTATTATGGCATTAAGGCATAAGGAGCATCATACCTACGGTTTGCAATTTCATCCGGAATCCATACTATCAGAATACGGTAAAGAATTATTGAGGAACTTTTTAGATATTGTTTCTCAAGATTATGAACAGTCCAATTGTTTTTAATAGAGAAAGGGTTAAAGTATGAGAAATGGTTTTATATCAATTAATGGGCAAATACAAGAAAGCAGTATTCCAGTTCTAACGGCTTTCGACGCTTGTTTTTTATATGGCTTTGGAGTATTTGAAACTCTTCGCATATATAACGGTGTTCCTTTTATGCTACAAGAGCATTTGGACCGTATGAAAGGTGCTGCTGCAAAGTTGAAAATACCCTTTGAGAACAATTGTGTAAAAATCGGGGATTATATACAGGGGTTAATTGACTATGCGCAACTGAAAGAATGTGTCCTTAGAATTACTCTATCAAAAGCATCTGAAAATAGTTCAAATATTGTTTTGACATACAGAAGTGTAAGTTACGAACAGGATAGCTACAAAAAGGGCTTTATTTTGAAATGCTCCGCTGTAAAGAGAAATCCCACAGCACCATTAGTTTATATGAAGACAAACAATTATATGGAAAATTTAATAGAGAAAAACCTAGCCATGTCAGAAGGCTTTAATGAAGTTCTATTTCTTAATATTTATAATCATGTAAGTGAATGCAGTACTAGCAATATTTTCTTTGTTCAAGGCAAAAAATTGTGTACTCCTGCTGTAGAATGTGGGTTGCTTGATGGCATAGCTAAAGGGCTGCTGACAGATAAACTATCAGCAGTAATTGGATTAGAAATGGAAATAGGTAAATATTCTTTAGAGAATTTGTACGATGCCGATGAGGTATTTATTACTAACTCAGTAATGCAGATAATGCCTGTTGTAAAAATTGACAACATTAAAATAGGTAATGGGATTCCAGGTGCTATAACTAACAGCCTTATGGCTGCTTACGATACTTATGTTGAGGAATATGTAAGTGGAGCAAAAAACAAGTTTTAATTAGTTACAATTGCTTACCTTGTACTCCTTAGGAC
>JAEZIB010000110.1 GCA_023416275.1 Bacillota bacterium
ACAAATTTTCAGGGGAAGCCGGCAATAATTCGGGAAAAGGGAAGGCAGGCAATCAGGAGGGTGAAGAAATATATGAAACAGAAATAACAATAGAAGAGGTGGTCAAATATCTTTTCGACGACTTAAACCTTCCTGATATTGATAAAAAACAGCTGTCTCAATTAGAGGAAAAAAGCTATAGAAAGCTTGGTTATCAAAATAAAGGAATACCACCAAAGCTTGCTAAAAAACGTTCAGTTGTGGAGAAAATTAAGAGAAAGCAGTCATATAAAAGAGCTTTGGAGGAACAAACTCAAATGGAAATTGATTTCAATAAACTTGAGAATACTTCCAATCAAGCTCCAACTGAGGCAAATAAATCTGATACAGACTCCAATGAAAATGAGGTGTATTTAAATTCTATTACCTCAGTTATAACACAAAAGGGAAGGTTCCCATTTATTGAAGATGATTTGAGATATTACAGGATTAAAGAGGAGAATAAAAGAGATTACAATGCAGTAGTATTGTGTATCATGGATGTTTCTGGTTCTATGGATCAAACCAAAAAGTATCTTGCAAGGAGCTTTTATTTCTTACTGTATCAGTTTTTACAGTTAAAATATGCCAATGTGGATGTGGTTTTTATTGCTCATACAACAGTAGCTAAAGAAGTAAATGAAAAGGAGTTTTTTCACAGAGGGGAGTCTGGAGGCACCTACATTAGCAGTGGTTATGAAAAAGCACTTGAGATAATTTCAGAAAGATATAGTCCTGCTAATTGGAATGTATATGCTTTTCATTGTAGTGATGGGGATAACTGGTCAGAAGATAACAATAAGGCTATTGAGAGTGCAAAGAAGCTTTGCGGAGTCTGCAATTTATTTGGCTATGGAGAAATAGTACCTGGTTATTATAGTATAGGAAGTACAATAAAAACAGAATTATTAAATAAGATAGAGAGTAAAAATTTTGCTGCTATAAACATTAATAAAAAGGAAGATGTTCTACCTGCACTAAAAAAGCTGCTTGACAAGGTTAGTGACAAAGATGTGGAACAGGAGGGTTAACGCCTAATGGCAGACTTTAGCATAAGAGATTTGGAATATTGGAATGAACGTATTGAAAAGCTGGCAAAGGATTATGGCTTGGATTATTATAATCAAGAGTTTGAAATAATAAATTATGAAGATATGATTGGTTATGAATCCTATATTGGAATGCCGTCCCATTACCCTCATTGGAGCTATGGGAAATCCTATGAAAGAATAAAAACCTTGCATAAATACAATTTGACAGGATTACCATATGAAATGGTAATCAACTCAAATCCTTGTATTGCATATCTGATGAAGGATAATTCAATGCTTGTGCAGGTGTTGACCATTGCCCATGTATATGCGCACAATGATTTTTTTAAAAATAATAGGCTATTTAAATTAGGAACTAAGGCAGAATATGCAATTGAAATGTTTAAAAACCATGCAAATCGTATTAGAGAATATATTTCAGACCCTAGTATAGGCTACGTTCGGGTAGAAAAAATACTAAATTCCGCACATGCAGTAAAGTTTCAAACTGAGCGGGTAGTTGAATTCCAGAATAAAAGAGTAGAAAAAGAAGAACCTAAATTTGCCGTGACAGAAAATAAAAAAGAATTTCCGAACTTAGAAAGATATTCAAACAATAAGGCCGAAGAGTCAGCAAAAGTAGTGCAGCAGGAAAATAGATTTCTTGCTAAGCAGGAGGAGGATCTTTTAAAGTTTATAACTGAAAATGGTCGACTTCAAGCTTGGGAGAAGGATATATTGTCTATAGTCAGAGAGGAAGCCCAATATTTTATTCCACAGATTGAAACTAAAATTATGAATGAAGGCTGGGCAAGTTTTTGGCATTACAATATATTGAATAAACTTGAATTGCCTCAAAATATGCACCTGGAATTTCTGAGAAAGCACAACGAAGTGATACGTCCATTGAAATCTGGCATTAACCCATATTACATAGGCTTTAAAATCTTTGAAAACCTTAGTAACAAATTTGGCTCTGAGAAAATATTTGAAGTCAGGCAAACTGAAAGGGATCAATCATTTATCAGAAGGTACTTAACTCAGGAGCTTTGTTGCGAAATGAATCTGTTCGAATATGTTACGGCAGGAAATGATTATATGGTTTCAGAGGTATCTGATGATGAGGGGTGGAAAATAATAAGAGAAACTTTGTGCAATACAGTTGGTATTGGAAGTATTCCAACAATCTTGGTAAATGACTGGAATAAAAAAGATAACACACTTGAATTAAAGCATGAGTTTGATGGCCGTGAGTTGGAATTGGGCTATGCATATGAAACATTAAAGCACATTGTTGACTTATGGAACGGAAAGGTTTCATTGTCAACTCAGCTAGAGGGAAAACAAAAAACCATAAATTGTGATGAAGCAAAAAGAATTTCTTTATATGGTTGATAAACCAGCTTTAATCAGGTGGAAAAGTTTTAATAAATTTTATTAGAAAATCGCTGTATAACCGAATGCTAATAAGAAAAGTTTAAATCCTAAATTTTATATAGTTTATTTAGAATTCATCTGAAAAATAAACTGAGATGGGAAGGTTGAGTTTAATAAATATAGTTAACTAGCGATGAGAACTAAGTCATCGCTTTTTATTATATTCAATAATTATATTTAGTAATGATGTCTTAATACATGGAAAAAATAATAATTATTTCATATATAGGAGGAAAAAGTAAATAAATGTAGAAATATAAATAGCAATATTTACTTTTTGTTTAGTTATAATTTTAGTGATGGAGGAATTGTTAAATGAGTTATGAAACTGAATATATACAATTTATGGATTCAACGGAACCATTAAGCTCAGTGCAAGAAATAGACTGGAATATTTATGGACAGTGCAGTGAATCGTATACATATCTAAAAGATTTAATTGACCCTAATCGTAAGGATTATTTTGACATACCATATGGTGATGACCCGATGCAAAAGCTTGATATACACCATTTAATTGGTAATAATGATATACTAAGGCCAGTAGTATTTTTTATTCATGGTGGTGGTTGGATTACAGAAGATAAGAGCAATACAAGATTTTATGCTCTCGAATGGATTAAAAGAGGATATACAGTTGTATCTATAAATTATAGGCTAGCTCCTGCTGTTAAGCATCCTGTTCAAATAGAAGATTGTGTACTGGCTTATAAATGGGTGCTTGACAATATTAAAAATTATGGTGGTGACTCCGAAAGAATAGCAATAATTGGTCATTCATCAGGTGCTCATTTAACGGCTCTTCTTGTGACAGATGAAAAGTGGCATAAAAAATATAGCTTTGAAATAAGTAATGTTAAATGTTGGATAACTGTAAGTGGAATATTTGACTTTAATTTGGAAGAGAATTACTTGCATCCTGTTTTGAATGAATCCATACTTGCCATGCTTGATAAAAGCGAAAAAAGTGATTGTTCACCTGTTTTAAAGGTTACTGGAAGTGAACCACCTTGTTTGTTATTGCATGGAGGAGATGACTGGCTAGTTCCTAGAAGCAACTCAATTAAATTGAAAGACAAGCTGGTTGAAAAATGTGCTAAAGATGTACAATTAGAGATTGTGCAAGGGTATTATCATTGCAATATGATGCTTGGATATGATAAAGCAGGGCATAAGCCTGCTGAAATAATAAATAAATATCTTGCGAAAATGTTACCTACTGATTAAAATAAAAAAGAAAATTTTCAAATTATACCCTATATGAAGAAAAGTCAATTACTATTGGGCTAAAAGACGATATTCTATCGA
>JAEZIB010000027.1 GCA_023416275.1 Bacillota bacterium
ATTTATGATAAAAACTCAAAAAATAAGTTAATGAGCGGATTACGGAGTATTTTTATGAGGGATTTGTCACTTCACATTCTTGATATAGTCCAAAATTCTATAAAAGCAAATTCAACTGTTGTTAAAGTACATATTTTTGAAAAGACTGAGAGTAAGAAACTTGTTTTAAAGATTGAAGATAATGGTTTCGGCATGGACAGTGACTTTTTGAAAAAAGTTGAGGATCCATTTACAACTACTAGGACTACTCGGAAAATTGGATTGGGAATACCAATGCTTAAAGAATCAGCACTTAAATGTGAAGGCGAATTTAGTATTTACTCTGAAAAAAATATAGGAACAAAAGTATTTGCTGCTTTTTCAATTGACCATATTGATCGACTGCCTATTGGGGACGTTGGAAGCACTATGACTGCATTAATAACTGCAAGTCCGGATACCCATTTTATTTTGCTGATAGAGAGCGTGAAGGGAACATTTATACTTGATACAGAAGAAATAAAAAAAACCCTTAACGGTGAAGATAACGGAAGTGAAATGCAAAATTTGATTAGTATAAATGAGTTCGCAGTTATACAGTGGTTGAAAGAGTATATTGATGAAGGTGTAAAAAATATTTTTGGAGGTGTACTTAATGAAATCGATAGCTGAATTAGAAGAGATAAGAAAGAAGACTCTTGATAGAATTTCTCTGAGAACAAATGCTGATGGAATCAGAGTTGTTGTAGGAATGGCTACATGTGGTATTGCTGCAGGTGCTAGACCAGTTATGAATGCATTTGTTGAAGAAATAGATAAAAGAAGTTTAAATAATGTTACCGTATCTATGACAGGCTGCGTTGGTGTATGTAAGCTTGAGCCCGTTGTCGAGGTTATTGACAAAGACGGAAATAAGACTACCTATGTTAAAATGACTGCTGAAAAAGCGGCGAGGGTAGTTGTTGAGCATTTAGTTAACGGCAAAGTTTGCCTTGACTTGACTATTGGAGCGGAAGAGAAGTAATAAATATATTGTTTATTCCTAAATAATTGTGAGGAGGTTTTAAAAAATGCATTTATATAGAGCACATGTGCTAGTTTGTGCAGGTACAGGTTGTACATCTTCCAACTCAGTAAAAATTATGGAAGAAATGGAAACTTTACTTTCAACAAACAAATTGGACAAGGAAGTTCAAATAGTTAAAACAGGATGTTTTGGTCTTTGTGCAGAGGGTCCGATTGTTGTAGTGTATCCGGAAGGTGCAATGTACACTAGAGTAGAGGTTTCTGATGTAAAAGATATTGTTGAAGAGCATTTGCTTAAGGGAAGAATAGTAAAAAGATTGCTTGCTGGTGATAAGGTAGCTGATGATATATCAAAATCACTAGAGGGTGTTGATTTCTTTAAAAGACAAACACGAATTGCATTAAGAAATTGCGGATTAATAAATCCTGAAAATATAGATGAGTACATAGCGTTTGATGGTTATAAAGCACTAGAGAGAGTATTGACTGAAATGAAGCCTGAAGAAGTTATTGACGTAATGAAACAATCAGGCTTAAGAGGAAGAGGCGGTGCAGGCTTCCCTACAGGTTTAAAATGGAGTTTTGCTGCTCAGCAGGTAAATGACATTAAATATGTCTGTTGTAATGCCGATGAAGGAGATCCTGGAGCATTTATGGATAGAAGTGTTCTTGAAGGTGATCCTCATTCACTAATTGAAGCAATGGCAATAGCAGGATTTGCTATTGGTTCCTCACAGGGATTCGTATATGTTAGAGCTGAATACCCTATAGCAGTTAAGAGATTACAAATTGCTATTGAACAAGCTAAGGAATATGGATTACTTGGAGACAATATTCTCGGTACTGGCTTCAAATTTGATTTAGAGATTAGACTTGGTGCGGGAGCATTTGTATGTGGTGAAGAAACTGCTCTAATGACATCAATTGAAGGTCATAGAGGTGAGCCTAGACCAAGACCTCCATTCCCAGCCGTTAAAGGTCTATGGGGTAAGCCTTCAATTCTTAATAATGTTGAAACCTATGCTAATATACCTGTTATTATATTAAAGGGTGCCCAGTGGTTCTCAAGTATTGGAACTGAAAAGAGTAAAGGAACAAAGGTTTTCGCAATTGGTGGAAAGATTAATAATACTGGTCTCGTTGAAGTACCTATGGGTACAACACTAAGAGAAGTAGTTTATGACATAGGTGGTGGAATTCCAAAGGGTAAGCAATTTAAAGCTGCTCAGATGGGAGGACCTTCAGGCGGCTGTGTTCCTACACAGCATTTGGATATACCTATTGATTATGATTCATTAATTTCAATCGGTGCTATGATGGGTTCAGGTGGACTTATTGTTATGGATGAAGATACCTGTATGGTTGATATAGCTAAATTCTTCTTGGAATTTACAGTTGATGAGTCCTGTGGTAAATGTCCACCATGTAGAATTGGAACTAAACGTATGCTTGAGATATTGACAAGAATCACTGAAGGAAAAGGTGAAGATGGAGATATTGAAAAGCTTGAGGAATTAGCAAAGAACATCAAAACATCTGCATTGTGTGGATTAGGTCAAACTGCTCCAAACCCTGTACTTAGTACAATAAGATACTTCAGAGATGAGTATGAAGCACATATTCATGAAAAGAAATGTACAGCAGGAGTTTGTAAAGCTATGATGCAATATGTAATTGATGCTGAGAAATGTAAGAGCTGCGGATTGTGTAAAAAAGCATGTCCTATGAACTGTATCAGCGGAGAAAAGAAGGTTCCTTACGTAATTGATCAAGCTAAATGTGAAAAATGTGGTGCTTGTATGGAAAAATGTCCATTCAAAGCTATTTCAAAAATTTAGGGGAGGAGAGTGTAAAAATGGCAACAGTAAATATTACTATAGATGGCAAGAAAATGCAGGTTGAACAAGGCTTAACTATTTTAGAGGCAGCTAGACAGGCTAATATAAAAATACCAACACTTTGCTTCCTAAAAGATATAAATGAAATAGGTGCTTGTAGAATGTGCCTTGTTGAGATAAAGGGAGCAAGAGCGCTTCAAGCTTCATGTGTATATCCTGTATCAGAAGGCTTAGAGATATATACTCAAAGTCCAAGCGTTAGAGAAGCAAGAAAGGTAACACTAGAACTTATTTTATCAAATCATGACAAAAAGTGCTTGACTTGTGTTAGAAGCAAAAATTGTGAATTACAATCTCTTGCTGATGAGCTTAACATTAAAGAACTTAGATTTGAGGGTGAATCAAATAACTATGCATTAGACGATTTCTCACCTTCAATTGTAAGAGACCAGAATAAATGTATTCTTTGCAGACGCTGTGTAAGTATGTGTAAAAATGTGCAGACAGTTAATGTAATAAGTGCTACTGAAAGAGGTTTCAAATCAGCTGTTGGATGCGCATTTGATATGTCCTTGGCAGATGTTCCTTGTACTAATTGTGGACAGTGTATAAGCGTTTGTCCTGTTGGAGCATTAAGAGAAAAGGACGATACAGATAAGGTTTGGCAGGCTTTAGCAAATCCTGAGCTTCATGTAGTAGTTCAGACTGCTCCTGCTGTCAGAGTTGCAATTGGTGAAGAGTTTGGCTTGCCAATAGGTACAAGATGTACTGGAAAAATGGTTGCAGCATTAAGTAAATTAGGTTTTGCCAAAGTATTTGACACAGATACTGCTGCTGACTTAACAATTATGGAAGAGGGAACAGAGCTTCTCACTAGAATTCAAAATGGTGGAAAGCTTCCTGTTATAACTTCTTGTAGTCCAGGATGGATTAAATTCTGTGAGCATAACTACCCAGAATTCCTAGACAATCTATCATCCTGTAAATCACCTCATGAAATGTTTGGTGCTGTATTAAAATCATACTATGCTGAAAAAATGGGAATAGATCCAGCTAAAATCTTTGTTGTTTCTGTTATGCCATGTACTGCTAAGAAGTATGAGGCTGCAAGACCAGAATTATCTGCAAATGGCTTAGCTGATGTTGATGTTGTGCTTACAACCAGAGAAGCTGCCAAAATGATAAAAGAGGCTGGTATTGACTTTACCAATCTTGAAGATAAGCAGTTTGATGATCCTATGGGAGAAGCAACTGGCGCAGGAGTTATTTTTGGAGCTACCGGCGGTGTTATGGAAGCAGCACTTAGAACTGTTGCTGAAATTTTAGAGGGTAAATCCTTTGACAATATTGAATATTCTGCTGTAAGAGGAATTGAAGGAATCAAGGAAGCGACAGTAGAATTCGGAGGAAAGAAAGTAAGAGCTGCAGTTGCAAATGGTTTAGGAAATGCAAGAAAGTTGCTTGATAGCATGAAAGACGGGGAACAGTATGATTTCGTAGAAATAATGGCGTGCCCTGGCGGATGTGTAAATGGTGGCGGACAGCCTATTCAGCCATCTTCTGTTAGAAGTTGGACTGACCTACGTGCTGAGAGAGCAAAGGCAATCTATGAAGAGGATGCAAGCTTGCCAATCAGAAAGTCCCATGAAAATCCAATAGTAAAGAAAATGTATGATGAGTATTTTGAGAAACCAGGAAGCCACAAGGCACATGACCTATTACATACTCACTATACAGCTAGAGCAAATTATCCAGAGAAATAATTTTATCTGGTGAGTCTTATCACAATTGAATTAAACTGATATATAAAAAGTTCTAAGATTCAAATAAAGCCTTTGCTGCATTTGGATTTTGGAACTTTTTTGTTCATTTTAGAGTGTTTCTATTATTTATTTACCATATTTTTTATATTTCTTGTAATAAATCAAAAAAACAACCTATCTATTTACAAAAACGATATACTTTCCTAATAAAAATACTATATAATAGATATAGCATTTTTTAAAAATGTAATATAACTATTATTTAAGAGGGTATATGTACTATGTATGGAATAAAAAAAGCAATCACTCTTTCACTGTCTGTTAGCTTGATTTTAACTATGACCTCATGTGCTTCAAATAAATCAAATACTGATGCTTCTCAAGCAACAGCAACACAAAGTACAAGTGCTGCTACAACGGGGGTTAATCAAACTGTGGAACAATTAGTAAGTGAAAATATTCATGTTAATCAAATAGGCTATTTTAGTTCAGACAAAAAAATCGCTATTATAAATGGACAGTTTAGTTCATTCGAGGTAATTGATGCAGCTACTAAGAAAGTAGTTCTGACAAAGAATTTAGATGGTAAGGTAAAGGATGATTCAAGCGGAGATTCAGTATGCTATGCTGATTTTTCAGAAATTACTACTGCAGGACAATACTTCATATCAGTACCGGAATTAGGTAAATCCTATGATTTTAAAATAGGTGATAAGCGTATATACACAGGAATTGCTGATGGGATGCTAAAGGCACTATATTTGCAACGCTGTGGGATTGTGTTAGACAGCAAGTATGCAGGGGAATACACTCATGGGTCCTGCCACAAAGCGTTGGCAAAAATATACGGCAATGAAAATAAAGAAATAGATGTTAGCGGAGGCTGGCATGATGCCGGCGATTATGGACGATATGTTGTTCCGGCGGCAGTTACTGCGGCTGATTTGTTGATGGCATATGAGTTTTATCCAAATAGCTTTACTGATAGTACAAATATTCCTGAAAGCTCAAACAACATACCCGATATACTTGATGAAGCTAAGTATGGTATTGACTGGATGCTAAAAATGCAGGATAAATTATCAGGAGGAGTATATCACAAGGTAACAGCAATGGGCTTTCCTGATATGACCTTAATGCCAGATATTGATGTGGATGATATGTATGTGATGCCTGTTTCTACAACTGCGACAGCTGACTTTGCTGCAGTTACTGCTATGGCTGCAAGAATTTATAAGGAAATAAATCCTGGCTTCTCTCAGAGCTGCTTAAATGCTTCACTGAAGGCGTGGGCGTGGTTAGAGAATAATACCAAATTTATTGAATTTAAAAATCCTTCTGATATCCTAACTGGTGAGTATGGTGATAACTCAGGCTCAGATGAAATATCTTGGGCGGCGGCAGAGCTTTTGAGGACAACAGGAGAAAAGAAGTATGGTGATAATTTTGTTAGTAATTTCCATTCAAATGGATTTGGACTTGGATGGCAGAATGTTAGTGGGTTTGCAGCAATAGCATATATGTTTTGCGATTCAGATAAGATTGATTTGAAGAAATATGAAGAAATAAGGAAGAGTTGGATTGAAAAAGCTGACATGTTTGTAGCAACTGCTAAAAAAGACGGCTATTTGCTTGCAATGCACAAGCTAGAGTATATATGGGGAAGTAATATGAATGTTGCAAACCATGCAAAACATTTGCTGGTGGCTGATAGGCTCAGCAATAATGAAGAATACACTGAAACAGTAAAGAATGCGGCACACTATTTAATGGGTAGAAACACGTTAAGTCAATGCTACATAACAGGTTTTGGTTCTAAACAAATTATGCAGCCTCATCACAGACCTTCTTTAGGTGATATGGTGAAGTTGCCTATACCTGGTTTAGTTGTTGGTGGGCCAAATTCTACATTAGATGATAGTGTATCAAAATCTAAGCTATCTGGACTTGCTCCTGCAAAATGCTATATAGATGACATGTCATCTTATGGAACAAATGAGGTTGCAACTTATTGGAATTCGCCAACAATTTTTGTTTTTGGATATTTAAATCAGCAAAGGTAATTTAGGAGGAATTAATTTGGCAAAGCAAGTTTGGAAACCCTCTACGATGTTAAATCCTGTACCTGCTGTAATGGTGTCTTGTGCAGATAAAGAGGGAAAACCCAATATAATAACATTAGCATGGGCTGGGACGATAAACTCTAGCCCTCCCATGGTTTCTATATCAATCAGAAAAGAGCGGTATTCACATGCTTTAATAAAAGAGACAGGCGAATTTGTGATAAATTTAACTACAAGAGGACTAACCTTTGCCACGGATTATTGTGGTGTAAAATCAGGCAGAGATATTGATAAATTTGAAGCAATGAAGTTAACACCTGAAAAGGCTTCAATAGTAAGTGCTCCGATGATAAAAGAAAGTCCTTTGAATCTGGAATGTATTGTTAAGCAGGTCATAGAGCTTGGCTCTCACGATATGTTTATAGCTGAAGTGGTTGCAACCAACGTAAAAGAAGAGCTGCTTGACGAAAAGGGAAAACTGGATTTGAAAAAAGCTGATTTAATTTGCTATTCCCATGGAGAATATTTTTCTCTTTCAAAGCCGTTAGGGTTTTTCGGGTATTCGGTTGCAAAGAGGAAGAATTTGAAGCGGGCGGACTTGGTGAGGAAGAGTGGGAGTAGGAAGAGGAAGTAGGAGGACATTTGGAGGCTGCTGAAATTTTGAGTAATTATTACTATATAATTATAACGCCTAGATTCAAATTGAAATTTTATGATTGCAGAAGAATTTCATTACATTAGTGGCGTGTAAGCGAGGTGGGAGATATTCTCACCGCCTGAAAGCCAAAGAGGCACTCGCCACTTATAAAGTGTCAGTTTCAGGTACAACACATTCTGTGGATTATCATAGCAATAAGGAGGCTAGCGGCATGGATACTAAAATAGACTTGATGAAGAAGTTCGAAGAGATAGCTAAGACATCTGTAAAAGTTGATTTTGAAACGGTTAATAATCAAGAATTGCCAATCGGAGCATCAAAATTCGGAGGGAAGCCTGATTTGCCCAAGGGTTTTGAGTGCTACTATTTTACAGGGGAAAATTATGATGGTATTACTGAAAAAAGACCACTTAGCTTTTTAGCTCAAATTAATTGTGAAGAAGTCAGAAAATATGATAAGGATAATTTGCTTCCCGAAAAAGGTATTATTTATTTCTTCTATGAATTATCAACTATGACTTGGGGATTTGATCCCAAAGATAAAGGAAGCGCAAGAATTTTTTATTTTAACGGCAATTTATCAGAGTTGACAAGAACTGATTTTCCATTTGATATGGAAGCTGAATTTACGTTGCCTGAAATGAAAATAATTTATTCTGAGAAGTACGATTTGCCAGGTTATGAGGAGTTTTCAGAGTTATATAATTATAACGGTTGGGATGTCTATGATGAGGAGAGAGTTTTGTCCGGCTATGAGCAGGAGGATACTATAAGTAAATTGCTAGGCTATGCCGACATTATTCAAAACTCAATGCTCTTGGAGTGTGAAAAGGTTACAAATGGTATTTATTGCGGCGGTGGGACAGATGTTGAGCCTAAAAAACTAAAGGAGTTAAAGGAAAACTCTGAACAGTGGCAACTGCTTTTTCAACTAGACACCGTTACTAAGGATAATTTTGAATTGATGTTCGGAGACTGTGGTCGCATATATTTCTATATAAAGAAAGAGGATTTGAAAAAATGTAATTTTGATAACTGCTGGCTTATTTTGCAGTGTTCTTAATTTAGTAAGGCTGTAATGTAGGTATATTATCTATAATATTCTCATTTTTATTAACGTCAGCCTAGGAAGGGCTTAAGATATGTCGTTTAGGTCAAAAACAAAGCTATGGACTATTATATATTTATTGTTAGTATGCTTGCTTGCTGCTTCATGTGCTAATAACAATAAAATTTTAGTGAATAGTCAGGAAGAGAGCTATTCAAGTTCTTTACGTTCGACACAGAAAGAATCTGTTATATCGCAAAAGGATATTTTAGATAGTGCTTTAGAGCAAGAGGTTAATAACAAGAATAAAAAGGTTATTACTACACATGAGGAATACGAAGCGTCAAAGCTGCCATTATTAGCAGCTATACCAGAAAAGGAAATATATCTTTATGACACGAAAAATGGACAGGTAGTGCTAAGCGTTGGAGATAAAAAGCTATATTATAATTGGCTATGCTTAACGCCGAGGTTTATCCTTCCACAAATGCAGCTTGGCGATTTTGATAATGATGGGATAGAGGAGCTTTCAGTTATATTGTATACTGGCTCAGGAACAGGCGTTTCAATACAGGATTTACATATTATCGAAATGTCCGATGGTAGCATATCTTCAGAAAACCAATCAGAAAATAAAAAGTCAGAAGACTATAAAGACCATATGTTTAGCGCTGACGATTATGTAAGGCAGCTAAAGGATAAAATTTCTTTTGAAACTTATCTTGATGCAGGGCAATTGATGGGAAAAATCAGTGTCGGTACTAAATCATATACTGTAAGCCTTAAAGAATTTCAAACAGATGAATATGGAAAAATCAGCTCAGAATTGTATTTTGCAAGTATAGTTTCATTTAGTTGTGAGAATAACAAATTGAAAGCAGAATTTGGTGCTGGAATTATGTGCGAAAAGGTTCCACAAGCGTGCTACATTGGTAAACTCAATGCTGATGTGGAATATGGTGAGGGTAAGTTTGAGCTGGGGAATTTTAGTTTTACAGAAGATTGGTAGTGGTGATGTCACTGGAAGAGGGTAAATTGGAAAACCAAAGTTATTGTAAAAAAAATATGAAAACTAAAACTGTTGTGGTATAAATTACTTGAAAAACAAAAATAATCAGATTAATTTACCATGGTATGAGTGTAATGAAGAGAGATGCTGTTTGGAAATGGCGTCTTTTTTGTTGTGTTTAATAAATATTATTAGTAAAAATATAGAAAATAAATTGGGCACGAACAATATAATTGGGAAAAATGAAATAAATTGGGAGGGATTTTAATTTTGGTGTAGAATAAGCAATAAGTGGTTAAAAGAATGAAACTTTTGTTTTGACTAAAAATAATCGATTATAGTAATTATTCTTAGTTAATTAACCACTTCATTTTAGTAATAATATGAATATTTAAGAACTTGTCTTGTGTGTAAAGAAAGTAGTGAGAGTTAATCATAAGCTATGGAGGAATATGAATGTTTGGTACAGTTATTATAGATGCATATAGAAAAAAAGAAACAGAAGAGTTGGCATTAGCAATCGAAGACATTTGTTCTCAGAATGATAATTTAGGATGGGCATCAGCAGGGATATATTGTTTTTGGGATTATTATTTGGAGGAGGTTCTTTATATTGGGCTTGCTAGTGATTTGAGCGATAGATTTAAACAACATAATGGAATTAAACCTGTTAGCGATTCTTCTTGTAAATTTAAAAAGATAGAAGAATATTTTGAAAATAACGATAGATTGGGATATTCCCTTTTTGTTCAGTCACCCCTATCACAGCCTTTAACTTATAGAAATAAACCAACATATGGGAAATTTGCAAAATAATTAAATGCTCCTGTAGAAGACATGCTTAGTGAACAAGGACGTGATGATATTAAACGAACTGAAGGTATCCTTATTGAAGCATATAAGAGGAAACATGGACATTTTCCGCCTTGGAACGAAGTAGGTGGTTCATTATGGGGACAACAAGCTGTTATGCCAAATAACTATAATATTGTTAAAAGTTTTTGTACTCCAGATGATTTTTATATAAATCCTATTGTATCACGTTCAACAATTAGAGAATTATCAAATAACTCTTTATATGCAAGTTTTGAAAATTATCTTCATGCAGTAAGAATGTATATTTTGATTTATGGAATGGATTACAAAGAAGCACTAGATTTTGCGAATAAAAATGATACATTTGGATGGTATGAGAAAATGCTAGAAGCTGGTTATAATCTGAAGAGATTAGTTATTTAGCTTAGGGGCAAAGATAAAATAACATATTTTAAGAAAATTATTAAGATTTTTGGTATAATCAGGTATAAGAATACTTTTACAACATTGAATGGGTGGTTAAATTGATATGAGAGATGATTATTCAATTGAAACAATGAGTCTAATTGCATTTTTTGAAAAAATGTGTACAACAATTGACGAAAATAAGCAACTAGTATTTAGACGGAGATACTTAAACTATAAAAAAGACCCTTATAGAGAAATTGCTAAACTATTTAAAATGAAAAATATTGATTGTGGTACATCACATGAAACTATAAGAAAATATGACAGTGAGTTAAAAACACTAGTTAAAGAACTTGTTGTGGCACATAATTTTTTTGAACCACTGCGAATATATACTACTGACAAAAACTATATTGATAATAATACTCTTAATACCTTATTTTTAGAAAACTATAATACATCAATTTCTGATTATCCATCATTGATAAAGTTAATCATGTCAAGCATTAAGTTTTTCTCAATTAAATTTAACGAAAAAATTGATACAAAAAGAATTAATACGATTTGGTTTAGAAAAAAAGCAATAAATGCTGCCGAAGAAAATTTCGTTAAGGAATTTATAGTAGAAATTGTTGGTTTTCTTCAAAAACAATATCATTCAGTTCAAATTGAAGATATCTGCATAGGAATAAAAAATCCATACGGTTTTAAATATAATGATGTAATGGAAGTAATAAAGTGTTTAAACTTCGTTGATATTAATCAAGAACAATATTTAATAAATCCGTACGCTCACAAATCTCTATCTGACATAGCATATAGATTTATAATAGACAGCCCTAATAAGACTATGTCACTAAATAATTTATTTACACAAATGGCTAAATCCTGTACAAGAAACTTTCGTAAACGTACTTTACAAAATGAAATAGGTAATGATTCTCGAATTAAGCCAATATCAAAAAAATCCACATATACCGTTGATGAAAATATTTGTATTGACAGTATTACAACAATTATGAAAAACATTTTAAAACAGAATGGAAAGTCTATAAATATTAGTGAACTATTTACTAACGTAAAATTGATCAGAAAAGATGCAAATGTTAAGACAATTCAAACTTATTTAGCTTCTAATAATGATATATTTTTAAGGCTTGATAATGGTGATGTAATTCTAAGTGAATGGTATTCAGACTATAAATCTCAAATAAAAGGGAAAAGGAGCAGGATAGTAAAAAACCTAATGGATAAACAGGTTATTGAATTTTTAGAGCTTAAAAAAGTAGCTGTTGCATCAGAATTATGCGATTATGTTAACTATATCGGAAAATTAAGTAGCTTTAAAAAATATATTAAAAATACAGGTTTTATTGACTGTAAGATTAAGGGAAAAAAGGAATATGTTTATTCACTAAAAGAAAATTATGAAAAAATAATTGAAAAAAAATTAATTAGTGAATATAAGGATGCAAATTTCATTATAGCACTCTTAAAGAAAAACGACTTACGAATGAAGCAAGTAGACATTGTTAAAAAACTAAAAAATAAAATTAGTAAGAACAGAATAAATTATTTGGTAACAAAAGGTGAGTTTTTTAATACCCAAAAAGTAAAAATTGGTAAAAAGGATTTTAATGTTGTAGAATTAATATCCGATATCAAAAAGCTGGAATTATGCCTTTTCGATAGTGATGAAGTGATAGTTATTAAGGAAATATATAATGCAATAAATATGATTCAAAACAACCCTAAAATGTATGAAAATATGAGTGAGAATGATTTGAGTGAAGTAATAAAAAATAATCTTTTTTCTGCTTTAAAGCATCATAAAATTGTCGTTGAAAGAGAACTTTCAGGAGGATATTCATGTAAGAAAAATGGTGAAATTGACTTTTATATATATAAAGTTCACGATAATTCAATTAAAATAATTTCTATTGGAGAAAATAAGATTTATGGAAACAAAGATTATAGAAGTCAAATGTTGCAGGATATAGGGTATGTTAATCAAAATAGTGGGTTTGCTTTTAATATTCTCGTAGTAAAAGATAATACTGGAACGGATTATATAAAAGCTACGAATGAACGTGATAATATTGTTAGTAATTTTTACTTTGAAAATGATGGGACTAAAATATATAAAACTAGGAATTTCTCTAATATATCTAAAATTCAAGTATTTAGAGATATTAGAAATGTCAAAGTATCCCTTCATATGCGTGAAGACATCGGACAAGATTTGAAATATATTCACTTTATTCTTCATATAGATAGAAAGGTTAATAGGATTGCAGCTTTAGAAGCTAGAAAAAGTAAATAACAATTATTTTCCCGAATACATATGTACTTACGCCCTTTATTCATGGCGATTTGCAGATATCCACCAGTTGAAACTCCTTCTATTAAAAACATTGATTTTGAAACTCTGGATTTATATTTATAGGAATTAAGCAACTGGCTAAAAAATATGACATGTAAATTGCTTTAGGAACAATTAGTAAACAACATTCCAAGTGCTGTTAAAATAGGTCTATATAGGGAAAAGTAAATCAATGTGTCAACCAAAATAAAAATGGTGAGTTCTATAAATATTTTCCTAAGAAAATTGACTCAATCCTTTCAAATTGAAATAATTGTAGTATGATTATTTGTGGTATATAATAAATATTGTACAGTATAAGGTTTATAAGCTTAAGAAGCCTGCATCTTTTTTGAAATATCTGATTATTCTTGTTTGTAATGAATAAATCAGGTATAATTCAGTCTTTTAAAGATGAGTTAAGGAATTTATAAATATTAAATCACTATGTTTTATCGTTTCAAAACTATAGAAAATGCACAGAAAAAATAATTTAGCTTATATAAGGTCAACGAAAATTGGTACAAATCATTGAAGTGCTGGCTATCTGAGAAGCAAGATTTAGATGTCAGTTATTTGCTGGGATTTTTATTGAATTTTGGTAGGAGGGATTAAGATAGTGAGAATAAATGCAATTGCTATTAAAAATTATAAAGTATTACGAAATGTAAAAATTGAAGACATTCCTAATATGGCAGTGTTTCTTGGCATGAATGGGGCAGGTAAATCTACTCTATTTGATGTTTTTGGTTTTTTACATGACTGTCTTGCTGGAAATGTAAGAACTGCACTTTCAAAGCGAGGTGGATTTAAAGAAGTTCGATCTCGTGAACAGAGTGGGGCAATTGAGTTTGAAATCAAATTTAGAGCAGAAGAAAATGAGCCGCTTGTTACTTATATTCTGCAAATAAATTTGAATGAGTCTAACGAACCAGTAGTTTATAGAGAAATATTAAGGTTCAGAAGAGGAAGAAAAGGCTCACCATGGCACATGCTCGACTTTTCAAATGGGACTGGATTTGCAATAGCTGGAGAACCTGAGAGTTTCAAGTCGGTTCAATTTGCTGACAGAGATGAACAAAGACTTGATTCGCCGGATATACTTGCTATTAAGGGTCTTGGTCAATTTAAAAAATTTAAAGCAGTATCTATTTTTAGACGTTTTATTGAGGATTGGCATGTATCTGATTTTCATATTGAAGAAGCTAGAATGACTAAGGATGCAGGATATAGTGAACAACTCAGTACCACAGGTGATAATCTTTCATTAGTAGCAAAGTATATGTTTGAAAACCATAGAGAGAAATTCGATGGGATTTTGGGAAAAATGTCAAAACGAGTTCCAGGAGTAGAAAAAGTCGAGGCTAAGGAAACAGAAGATGGTAGAATAATACTTAGGTTTCAGGACGGTAAGTTTAAGGATCCATTTGCAGCTCGGTTTGTATCCGATGGTACTATAAAAATGTTCGCTTATTTAATTCTACTTAATGATCCAAAACATCATAACCTTTTATGTGTTGAAGAACCCGAGAACCAACTATACCCAAAGCTTCTTCATGAACTAGCTGAGGAATTTCGTCAATATGCAGAATCAGGTGGTCAAGTTTTTGTCTCAACGCACTCTCCTGATTTTCTTAACGCAGTAAATATTAATGAAATTTTTTGCTTACAAAAAAAAGATGGTTTTACTTCAATTATACGTGCTAATAAAGTGGATCTTGTAAAGAGACTAGTTGAGGCGGGAGATTTACCCGGAAGTTTATGGAATCAAGGTTTTTTTGAGGAGGTATTTATAGAATGAGTGAACTGGTTTTTCTCCTTGAGGAGCCTTCTATGAAGGCTTTTTTGGACATTCTACTTCCAAATATTTTATCGGAGGACACTGTTTTCAGAACAATTCCACATAATGGTAAAACGGACTTAAAAAAATCTATACCCAAGAAGCTAAAGGCTTGGAATGGTGATGTTAAATTTGTTATACTTCATGATAAAGATAGTAATGATTGTATTTCTTTAAAAAATGAGCTTATTGATTTGTGTAGAGAAGGTGGACGACCTGATACCTTAGTAAGGATAGTATGTACTGAACTTGAATCGTGGTACTTGGGTGATTTAGAGGCAGTTGGTAATGCTTATGGAAAGATTAATATTAAGAAATTACAAGATAATAAAAAATTTAGACAACCAGATTCTCTAGGAAATCCAAAAGAAGAGTTAAAAAAGTTAGTTAAAGAATATCAACAAATCTCTGGAGCAAGAATTATTGCTGATCATATGCATCCTGAAGAAAACAATTCATACAGCTTCAGAGTTTTTATCGAAGGGTTAAGAAAGCTTGATACATAAAACAGTTAATGAAGCTGAGTTCTGATAAAATGATATCCATTATTTAATTGAATTAACTCCAATTATGTTTTATTGAAGCTATTTTGTTTGTAAAGCCAATAAGTACAAGGCTGAACTTGATAATTTGTCGCTATTGCTAGAAGGGTAACACATGGAGTCTTTAAGAACTTTTTTATTTGTTATTTTATTAGTATTGTCATATACATCACCTGTAATTATTACAATTTTCAATGTTATAAATCTTGTACGGAAAGAACCATTAAAAGAAAAACTGATTGATATAGCAACTTTTATATTGGGAATACCATTGTCAGTAATTGTATTTTGGGATTGGAGACCATTAGATTATACAGTACCTATAGTTCTTGATGGTATGAGTTTTAAATTTCATTCTCCTTTGGCATTTGGGTACTTACCGACACTAGTAACATTATTAGTTTTAGCTGTGATGGGTTATGCTGTGCTTAGAATTATGAAAAATAGAATTTCGCCAATTGTTTCAATTCTTTGTATTTCCTCAATATACATAGGAATGGCATTAAGTGCTGTTTTTCTAATTCAGTTAATCACCATTATTTCAGATACAGGAATAGTACTTGGTGATGTATTTTATATGACTTTGTTTCCACTTAACTACATTCTTTGTTCTATTCGATTAATAAAACAGGTTGTTAAACTATACAATGAGCAACAAAAAGTAAATGAAATTATTTATAAAAACGGGCTTTTGCAGTTCTGTCAAAGGGTTTTAGCAGAGAGTATCGGTTGGTATATTGCAGCATTTATTCTAATGATTCCATTATTGTGTATTTTAATAAATATTCTTATATCGTTTGGACAAAGACCTGATGCAGCTATAAGAGCATTTACTGAAACAAGTGATTGGACATTATCTCAGAAGGTATCACCACCGCCAATTGAATATGACGGACATTATTTGTGTACTGTGGCAGTAAATGGACACACAAATTTTGTAAAACCCACAAGAGATGGAATAAGGCATGGTGTAAAAATAACGGTAAACCGTCAACTTTGTATTGCAAATGCCTTTGAACAACTTATTGAAGAGAGAATCCCCAAATTTCATCAAATAGTTAGGAGAATCTACGACACATGTGGATATCCAATATCAAAACATATAACAACTCCAATACGTGCAGATATTGTATATACAATTATGAAGCCACTAGAATGGCTATTTCTCATAATGCTGTATACTTGTGATAAAAATCCTGAAAATCGTATTGCCATGCAATATACAGGGAAGAGTTTAAAAAATATTTAGGGAAATTAGAATAGGCGTTTACATAATGTGAATTTATATATTTTATGTAGTTTCTTAATAATACAATTGGAGAAAAGTAAATATGGCTGACAGAATGCTAGACAAAAATAAAATGCCTTCAGAGGCAGATATTTATGAACATATCGGTTATACTTCCCAAATGCTATTGGAGAAGTTTGAAATGGCGTTTGTAAAGCAATACGATATCCAAAGAGAATTGAAATTTCCTTTTGGTAACAGTTATGGCTGGGGGTATAAGTACTCGCATAAAACTAAGCATATGTGTTATGTGTTTTTTGAAGCTGGTGAAATAGATGTAATGATGCAAATAAGTTCAAAGAAAAAAGAAAAGCTAGAAGAATTCATTAATAGTGGGTTGCCTTTAACAAGAGAATTATGGATGAATAAATATCCTTGTAGTGATGGAGGCTGGATTAACTATAGACCCAAGACAGAGGAAGATATAGCGGAGATAATGAGATTGCTGTCATTTAAAAAGAGGCCTGTTGTAAAATAAGGGTTCTACTTATTTGGGATTAAGGATTCTTTCAATTATATTTACATATGAGAAGGTGCGATGCATATATGACCAAGACCACAAAAAAACCTCGTAAAAATAATAAGTTATCAAGAATTTTGAAGTCAATTTTATATGTTGGTGTTACTTGTGGAATAATTTTATTATATCCAGTCAAACAGTATAGTCCCGATATGAGTGAACGCAAAAGGGTGTTATTTTATCAGTATATAGCGAGCGATTCTGATAAGGTTGTAGTTTTTATAGTGTCATTAATATTAGTTTCAACAATAACCATTTCTATAAATTTCATTAAGCAGCAAAAATAATTTTAACTTAACCATCTTTAAATACGGAGAATTTTCCATTATAATATACTATGCTACTGGTAAAAATGTGGATTATAACATATTTTGATTGCCAAGATAAGCTTTTAAATAAATCTAAATGCTGGATATATATCTTATGTATACTGACGCTAAGAGTCATGATTTATTAAGTTTACCAAATGGCTAAGGTACGACTATTGAGCGTAAGATTAAACTATCTAGCCACAAGACAGCTACGATGTTGGTTTTAGCACACTATGAACCACGATGGTGAATGTGTGCGACAGCTAAGAAGCTGAGTATTAACACTTACTAGTTACTAGTAAATACTAATTCATGCAATTATTTTGGCAATAAACTATTGATAATTCCCCGCACCCATAAACTTTATGTGTTGAAAAGTTGAGTAAGTAACAAGAATTAATTTATAGGAGTGAATATTAAATTATGAAGCATTGTATAAAGGTCGTTATTTTATTGTATTTATCACTATTTTTAGTTAGTTGCGGTACTACTGATAAGGTTGGTTCAGAGCCCAGCAAAAGTAGTACAAGTATGTCAAGCCAAACAGCAGCGCAAGAGAAGTCTTCAGTAACTATAAATTGCTACTATGACGAGCCTGCAGGCTTTGGCGATAAAAATGCTATAATTCTAGATGGTGAATTAAAAAATGAATATGTTGAAATAATTATCCAAGGTAAAGTAAAAGAATTTGAATATTTAGAGGTAGAATATGACGCTAAAAAAAATGAGTTTATAGAAAAGGGCTTAAAAGCAAAATATAGCAGTCTTGAGAATAAGACTGTATTTGTAAAAACAAACTTGCCTGAGGGAATACCTTCTGAAAAGATAAAATGGAAGAGTGAAAAAGGCAAAGAATACGAATATATAATTAGAGACTATGGCTTGGCTGACGAAAAAGACACGCAGCAGATATTTACTTTGGAATGAAAATCTAAACAAGGGCTGGATTTGACATGCTAAACTAATGTATAATGTTGGTGATAATATTTCTAATAATAACATTTTAATATCATTTTAGAGGCATGCACAATACACTTGAGCTTTGTAATTCTAAAAAATGCTTTAGAAAGCTTGAAATGGGGCTTGCCTTTATTTTGAAAAGGGGGAGCTAAATGTTAACATGTTCAAAAAGAAACAGTAATTTGTTAAGAAAAATGGGGGTTATTGTATCAATTATCTCGGTTTTTATGCTGTCATTTACAGCATGTGGAACGGTTGGAGATAGTGGACAAGCAACAGCCTCTGAGCTGGTTATTGCAACAACTAAGTCTATAAATGCTTCGGGGTTGTTGGACTACTTATCTCCAATTATCAAAGAAGATACTGGGCTAAATATTAAAGTCGTATCTAAGGAAGCTGAACAGACAATAAAATCGGGTGAAGCTGGAGAGGCAGATATACTTCTGGTAAACAATAAAGATTTAGAAGAGAAATTTGTATCTGATGGCTACGGCTTAAAGAGAATTGAACTTCCAAGTAACTACTTTGTTCTTTTAGGACCCGCAAATGATCCAGCAGGAATAGCAAGCCTTAAAGGTACTGCTGCAGAAGCCTTCAAGAAGATAGCAGACAGCAAATCACCATTTTATTCTGTAGAAAAGGCTTCAATAGTTAATAAAAAGGAAATGAAGCTTTGGCAGGCAAATAATATAAGCCCAGAAGGGGACTGGTATGTTTCAAATAATAAAGATGTTGAAACAGTAATTTATTTGGCTGACAATGAGAATGCATATACACTTGCAGATAGGATTACATATATGTCCATTAAGGACCAATTAGAGTTGCAGATTGTAATGGACACAGCGGAGGATTTAAATAGCAAATATACTATAATAGCAGTAAATCCAGACAAGGTAAAAGGTGTAAATAAAGCAG
>JAEZIB010000113.1 GCA_023416275.1 Bacillota bacterium
TCCCTATAGCGGGTCATTTGCATTCTTACAGTAAAAAGCAAGTGTGCTGGAGCAATTGATTTTATGTTTCAATTCCCTAATACGGGTCATTTGCATTCTTACGGAAGATACACTTAAATATGGTGGAATGGATTATATGTTTCAATTCCCTAATACGGGTCATTTGCATTCTTACATTACGAGACTTTCTGGAAGAATTTCCTAGATTACGTTTCAATTCCCTAATACGGGTCATTTGCATTCTTACTCATCCCCTAATCGATCTTATAAATTCAAAATGGAAGTTTCAATTCCCTAATACGGGTCATTTGCATTCTTACATGATATTGATCTTTTCTATGGAAGAGATGAAGCTGCGTTTCAATTCCCTAATACGGGTCATTTGCATTCTTACTGAAATGGCACTTCATTATGAATGTCCTATTAATAAAGTTTCAATTCCCTAATACGGGTCATTTGCATTCTTACGTTTTTTGAGTTATTCTCAGTATTTCCAAGGCTTCCAGCCATTTTGAGATTGGGTTAAGATTGCATTTTTTAATGCTTATTTTATATTTTCAAGGTGCTTTTTTGCTGTTTTACATACTATCAACACGCCTATAACCCAGTAATTTCAACAATTACAGGCTTCAACCATATTTTATTGAAATAAAAATTATATAATTAAAAGCTTTCATACATAATTGTATAGAACTATTTATATATTTTCAATATAATCACCAAATTAATTATTGGAATTTTAAGACTTAGTATATCTTTAATTTATTAAGTATTTTGTTAATATTAATGCCATACTTCAGCCACTATTAGCCGTGGCATCATTTTTGATTGGTTATTTGTTTTACAAAAGTGCAACATAATAAATTCCAGTAAATACAAGCTGTTTCATAGTTTTTCTTTAATTTTTCTATATTTCATAGGTATATTTGCCAAGCCCGAAAGTACAGTTCTTGCCTATGTGAACTATGCTTCCAATATATATGTACGGGAGAAATTTTGTTAGATCGCCACCAAATACTATATCTCCAATTATTCCGCCTAGCTTGATTTTACTTTTATGGGTGGAAGAAAACCTTTCCCAATCATGCCAGTGTAAATCAGCTTTCTTTACTGTAATGTTTCTTGCCTCTTCAAGAAAAGCCTTATAATCCAGCTCCCATTCCCTATTGCAATAAAGTCTGCTCAATGCGGAGGCTCTTCTGAAGATATTTCGCATAAACAATTCAAAATTCAGACCATCAGTAATTTTCCCCTGAGATTTAAACCTAAACGGAGTCTCAAAACTAATTCTAATTTCATCTGCACTTTTAAGACCTATGTTTTCAACACACCTCATTACCTCTATATTGCTAGGATTAAATGCTCCTTCAGAATAAACTTTTTTATGTGTCGTGCAATCCTCTATGTGTTCCAGCCTAAAACTTTTTCTTTGTGCCCCCAATCCATTTTCTGCAATTTTCTCCAAAGCATGAATAAACAGCGGTATGTACCCAATATTCACACCTATAAAAATAATGTTAAACTCTAAGCTGTCCCCCTTGTGAAAAAGCAGCTTATTATTTGAAATTGGCTCTATTATAAAAGAGTTGGGTAAGGTTTGCATGTTTTTTGTATCAACATTCTGTTCTATGCGGTTAAAAAAGAAGGTATAAGCACAGGAATATTTATCCTCACAATTTTGGCAAAGAGCATCTAATTCTTTAGTACATATACATCTTTTCAGCTCAATACCCAGTACACCCCTTAAGGTCGAACCCAAATAGTTTGGAAGTGTTGCTTCTTCCATACATTCTAAACTTACCTTTACCTTTGAAAATTCTATGTCATTGTTCATTTCTAGCCCCTAATCTTAATTATGTAGTTATGGTCTGTTTAATAGACCCCATTCAATATATTTCTGCCTACTATCGGTTGTAGTTGGATCATTTTGGTAAAGCATTACAGGAATTTTATTTGCCAGTTCAGCACCAAGTATAGCTGCAAATGTAACTGGACCCCTATAAAACAAATGTATTTTGCATGTGCCGTTATTAGTAATTCTTTTGCGTTCTTCTCGTACTCTCTGCAATAATTTATCGGTGTTTTCCTGTGTTAATCGGTCTGTCATGCCAACATAATGTATGTTTTTTTGTTTAATTTTCTTTAGTTTATGATATTTTTTAATCCAGTTAACGACCGACGCTTCAATGTTTTCATTGCTGATATCAACTATTAATACAGACTCGATATCCTTTGGATTGTTATAAAGTGCATCAACTTTGCCTTTCCTGCGTCTTTCAGCCGTAATTAGAATTATAAAAGACCAAACAAGGGGTATTGCCGTGATAAAGCCCAGTATAATTCCAATTCTGTCAAGTGTGTCCCAAATCATTTTATTACCTCCTGAATATAACTTGCTTGCCATTTAATTTTATAGTCTCAGCATCAAAACTAGTAGATCATAAGCATTTTTATCTAATAGCTATTCTGTCTATCAGATAGCGAAGCTAGATGATAGACTTTTCAAATTCCCTATACTAGGGTCACATGCATTCTTACTTTAATCCGTGATTCTGAGCATAATATTGATGATACATTTCAATTCCCTAAAGCGGGTCATTAACATTCTTACTAAAAAGAAAAGCAGCTATAAGCCACTTATGTAAAGTTTCAATTCCCTATAACGGGTCATATGCATTCTTACCGTGTCAGACGTTCCAGTTACTGAAATTTTTGAAAAGTTTCAATTCCCTATAGCGGGTCATTAGCATTCTTACACCGCGCAGCTTGTATGACCAGGACATACTTAAAAGTTTCAATTCCCTGTAGCGGGTCATTAGCATTCTTACAAAACTTTCAAAACTAATGGAGGAATCAGGTTTAAGGTTTCAATTCCCTATAGCGGGTCATTAGCATTCTTACGGCTTGGCAACCACTACCACAACCATACAAGGAGGCTGGTTTCAATTCCCTATAGCGGGTCATTAGCATTCTTACTTACATAGAATTCGCTAGAGTTACTAAAGAATTAATGTTTCAATTCCCTATAGCGGGTCATTAGCATTCTTACCGTAAGGAAGTGTTAGAAGAGCACAAAAAGGATGGAGTTTCAATTCCCTATAGCGGGTCATTAGCATTCTTACATAACGCTAGCAGCACTAGATAGCAATTTATATAAGTTTCAATTCCCTATAGCGGGTCATTAGCATTCTTACTCGTTTTTTGAGCTATTCTCAGTAATTCCAAGGCTTTCAGCCATTTTGAGAATGGGTTAAGATTGCATTTTTTAAATTTTTTTAGGTTCTCAAGGTGCATTTTTATTAGTTTTTACATATTATTTACATGCCTACAAGCCTTTATTATAGAGGCTTTTGGGCTTTGCGTAATGACAATAAAAATAAAAAGTATATAATTATGACTTGTCCATGTCAATTATATTAAATCCACCCTTCAATTACAATAGAAACAATGGCAAATATATAGAATATTATGGATGAAACAAATCAAAAAACAACATCAATTTTTATCGGCTAAAAACGATATTTGGTCATCGCTAAGGCTTTAAACCGTAATCAACTTGGTAAATTCTAGCTAAAATAGGTACAAAAAACATCTGTGGTTAGCAGATGTTTTTTATAACATATGTTATATTAACTTTATATAGTCTTGAGCACTGTAAAAGAATCTGAGAACAGTGACTATTTTGAGGATTTCATCTATTTTATATACAAGCACATAATTTTTAATTACAGCCCTGCGGTAGCCTTCCCCTTCTAACCGTTTGTCTTTGCATTTTTCATACATACCGGGATTGCTTTTTAGATATCCGTAGCATTTATCCACTTCATCAATGAAATCGCTGGCTGCTGCAGAATTTGACAATTGTACAACAATATATGAAACAATATTATCCAAATCCTGATGTGCAAGTTCTGAAACAATTAATCTATACATTGTATTTTTCTCTTATGCTTTTTAATGAAGCATCCCCATCAAGCACTTTTCCTTGCTTAATTTGTTCCTCGGCTTCAATAAGCTTGCTATGCACATCAAGCATGAACATTTTTTCTTCATACATTTTCATACTCATAATTACCATATCTCCATAACCGTTTTTTGTTATAAAAATTGGTTCGTCAGATGCGTGACACCTTTTAGAAATCTCACTTGTATTTTTTAAATCTCTAATTGGAATAATCTGAGGCATAATTTCCAGCTCCCTTCTGCGGCTTTATTATACCATAATTATACCCCGCTATCAATTCTTTTAATACCTAAAATTCCGCATACGAATTTTGCCTCCATTATTACTCTACGAGCAATAGTTGTTGTTGGAACTTTAACAGTATGATCAAATCCTCCATAGACTTTTCAAATTCCCTATAACGGGTCATTAGTATTCTTACAGGAAGCTAAAATTGCGGATATGCGGTCAAAGTTTGGTTTCAATTCCCTATAACGGGTCATTAGTATTCTTACAAGATGAGAACGGATATTGCATTCGTTTATGACCCCAAGTTTCAATTCCCTATAACGGGTCATTAGTATTCTTACTCAATAAGTAGTAAATACATAAGGCGATGAGCCGTAAGTTTCAATTCCCTATAACGGGTCATTAGTATTCTTACTTGGAGAAGAAGGAAGTTTTTTTAAACTTCAGCAGATTGAGTTTCAATTCCCTATAACGGGTCATTAGTATTCTTACATTACAATACGAAATGGTGCCGAGATTTTAATAAATAAGTTTCAATTCCCTATAACGGGTCATTAGTATTCTTACTTAATACTAACATTCCAGATTGAACAGTAAAACAAGTTTCAATTCCCTATAACGGGTCATTAGTATTCTTACAATTAATGCTAAATTAAGCATAGCAAAACCGATTCAACGTTTCAATTCCCTATAACGGGTCATTAGTATTCTTACACCGTCTTGATTTACTACCGCCATATCATTTTCAAGTTTCAATTCCCTATAACGGGTCATTAGTATTCTTACAATGACTATAGATTCTAACGGCATTAAAAATTATTTGTTTCAATTCCCTATAACGGGTCATTAGTATTCTTACAGCTACTTTGCGATTATTTTTGCTGTCGTTAAAAGGTTTCAATTCCCTATAACGGGTCATTAGTATTCTTACTCTGACTCTCCTTCGTAGTTGTATTCATCGAACGGGTTTCAATTCCCTATAACGGGTCATTAGTATTCTTACTGTGTTTGTATATCCTACTCGAATACCATTTTTGGGTTTCAATTCCCTATAACGGGTCATTAGTATTCTTACGTAATGATGGCGATATTTATATAAGATATGCTTAAGTTTCAATTCCCTATAACGGGTCATTAGTATTCTTACAATTTGATAAAACTTTCAGCGAAAAACCTCTGATTCAGTTTCAATTCCCTATAACGGGTCATTAGTATTCTTACGGTTTTGATATAACATTAATGGAAGCTAGGTCATTAGTATTCTTACGATAACATTCGTAAAAACTTAATATTGAAGTTGTCTAATAACATTAATGGAAGCTAGGTCATTAGTATTCTTACATAATAGGAGGTATAAAAATGAAATCATTAGAACTAACTGATAACATTAATGGAAGCTAGGTCATTAGTATTCTTACGGACGCTCCAGATTGGCAGAAAGATTCAATTCTAAAATAACATTAATGGAAGCTAGGTCATTAGTATTCTTACAAGATTTTCCGCTTTACCACTCAACACACGAAGGTTATGATAACATTAATGGAAGCTAGGTCATTAGTATTCTTACTCGTTTTTTTGCCTTTTCCCAGTAGTTTTAAGGCTTTCAGCCATTTTGAGAATGGGTTAAGATTGCATTTTTTTTAAATTTTTTAGGTTTTCAAGGTGCATTTTCATTAGTTTTTACATATTATTTACATGCCTACAAGCCTTTATTATAGAGGCTTTTGGGCTTTGCTTAATGACTATCAAAATAAAAAGTATATAATTATAACAAGTTGCTACTAAATTATATAAAATATTAGAGTTCTTTACAATACATTTAGTTTCCAAATCAGATTTAAATAGTCAAGGGAGAAATATGCTCTCCCTTAACTATTTACTGTAGTTTAATTATTTCTTTTGCTTTAATTTGAATTAACTCTATTTATAAAGAGCCTTAATCAAAAATTTTATGCATTATTTCTCTTCTTCAGTCTTTTTTCTTAAAAGCATTGGCAATTCGTGATTTTTAGATAGAATATCGTTAAGCACAAATTTAATATCATCTAGTAGCTCAGTAGAATTACTGTTTTTAGCCAAACGATTGAGTCTAAACCAAATATGTCCGCCCTCATCATTTTCCACGCCAGTTGGTTCTCCATTAGCTTCTAATTCTTTTCCAAATGGATATTGTACATTTTTACCTTGCATACTATTGAAATTAGTTATTTCCAAAAGCTCTTTACATGCTTCAACACTAAACAATTCCTTTTCTAATAATTCATCTAAATTCATAGGCTCATATGTTCTTATAATAGAACTATCTCCTGCAATATTCCATGTTCTTTTTCTAACTTCATTAACTACTATTTTTACACTTCCAAATCCTAAAGGCTTTGCCCCTCCAATTTTATGACACTTATTTCCATAAATATTATTTTCACCAATTGTCAATACCCAAATAAGTTTTATTAGTTCTTCCTTAGTTATTCTCTCAAAGTAAATATTAAAATCAAACTCGACTTCAGAGC
Organism: Bacillota bacterium; assembly: GCA_023416275.1. Lineage (GTDB taxonomy): Bacteria > Bacillota > Clostridia > Acetivibrionales > DSM-1351 > Ruminiclostridium. The sequence continues at coordinate 6,703 of JAEZIB010000113.1, forward strand.
TAACGGGTCTGACAGTAGTGTTAAGAGCAGAAATTTTCAAGTCACTATCTTTACCATTACGCTCAAAAACTTTTTTAGCTTTTATGGAATGTGAATGCCAATAAAACTTTCTGCCAAGAATCTCTATATTTTTTAATTTATTTGTTTTAGGCTTTTTCCCATTTAACATGATACTATAGTCATAATTCCATGAATGTGCATCTTCTATATTTTCTTTGAATTCTACTTTTGGACGTTTTGTATAAAACTCTACTGCTGTTGGTTTAGGTGAGCTTAACTGGTCTAATATCATTATGTCATCATAACAATTATCTTTAGTATAACTTTCATTTAGCTTGGCATCTGAAAACCTTATTTTGGAGCCTGTAGATGTCTTAACACCTACCATACCAAATAGCTTACATGCTGTACATAATTTGTCAGCATCTGAGCAAGCATTATATCCACCGTTATTTTTCAAAATTTCAGTAATAGTATTATTAAATGCTATTCGAGAAATACATGCTGGAGCAAGATATATTTTTCCTGAAATACTATCGCTATACCAAACGGGATATATTTTCTTCTTATCGAGTTTAAAATTTCTATATCCATAGTGATATCCAGTAGGATTCTCTTTTGTGTTTAAATAAATATTTACAGAAGAATTATATACATCCAATACTTTTTCAAGTAGTGCTACTTCGCTAGTTACGTCCCTAATTTTAGTTTTGTTCTTTTTATGTTTAAAAAAATAATCATATTTTTTGTTTGAATTTTCCTTATCACACTCACCTAATACAAGGAAACCTTCTTTCATATTATTATAATTTTTCCCTATATCACATGCTGTTTTATTATTAACTCTATACTTCTCAATATTATGTGAATAAAATCTTTTTTTGTTGTCTTGATTGTCTTCTATAAATTTTTCGTCATTTTCGATCTTTACCTCATATTCCTCGCCTTTTTTACCACTATATGTATTAATCTTAACTTTATCTGCTTCATATAAAATCCACTTTCCATCATCAGTTTTTTCTATTAATCCAGATTTATTAGGAATTTTGCTTCTTCCTGTAATCAATCTATCCGACGTCATCATACACGAATCCGTCAAAGCCTCAAAAGCAGATCTAATTACTCCACGAATACTACTGCCTGGAATTATAGGTTCTTTTGGATTATCCTTTTTATTTTTTCCTGATAAATCGTTGTATGAGAAAAAGTCAAAGTTCTTATGTTTTTCATTATTGTCTTCATTTTGGGTTTTATTGTCTTCCTTTTTTGTTTTCTTATTTTCTTCCTTTTTATCACTTGCAATTTCTGCCAAACCAAAAGCATTGTCATTAGTTATATTTGGGATAAAGATTGGAGTCTTAGTTCTCAATGTACAATTAATTGAGCCTGTAAGCAGTTTATCCGAAAAATCCGCTTTCTCTGTATCATCTCTGCTTACTCTATTTCCAAGCCTTATGAAATTATATGGATTAACAAATTTCTCTCCAAACTCTTCAATATTGTTAGGATATGTACGCTGTGTAGATGATTCATTATATGACGAAATATTACTTGTTCCTTTATTTTGCGGTCTGTTTTTATTATGACTGTTTTTGTGGTCTGTTTTATTTCCCATATTGTTAGTTTTTCCCACATTAGCAGGTGTTTCTCTTGATTCTAACGTAGAGTTTTGATTACCTTTTGAGCCAGCATCATTTTTTCTTGCTGAACTGCTTTGTTGTTGATTTTTAGCTCCATCATCATTACTCATTTTTACAATATTGGGTTGTGTTCCATTTTCAGCATTTTCTTTTACAGTCTCAGAAGGTGTTTTTCTTTCATTGTTTATATTAAGTTTATTCTTGTATTCTTCACCATATTTTTCTTTTATTAAATCTTTAATACTAGCCACAACACTCCACCTCCTCATTTTCTCCTGCTATAAACCCTGCCAATCTCCAATCTGCCACCTCTGGTGAACCATCTTCATCAAATTTTATGTAAGTTTTAATTAAAAGCTTTAAAGCTTTATCCTTGAACTTTTCTATAGTTTCATTATTCTTGTCTTTTAAGAATGGCAACTCAGGCAAGCTTCTAATTTTACTTTTAAATTTCCCATCCTTCTGCCACTCTCCATCAAGATAATGTTGTTCTTTATAAATATACAGATTGTTGTTCTCATTGTAATCATCAAGATAGCGATAAAAAAACGCATCTTTTTCAAAAGAATATATAACCCTAACCTCAAAGCATCTATTAAAAATTCGAAGCTCCAATAATTTATCCGCATTATATTTTTTCTTAAATCCTTCGTTAAGTTCTTTGTTTATATATTTTCCAAAACAAACACAGTCCTTGAATACTGCATATACAAAGCAATTTTCAGCTTTTTCGTTTACATCAAAATAGTCTTTATTACTAGAATCTTCTTTTGTTTCATAAATACCCTTTAATCTATCAATCAATTCTTTAGGAATTACATTTACAATTTCCTCTTCTATATCTGACCATCTTATTTTCTTCGTTCCACTCATTTCTTTCTCAACTCCTCTGCAAGTGATTTTATGCATTCTTCCCTTATGAAATCATTATTATCTTTAATTTTAACCTCCATAATTCCTCTACCTACAGCAGTTTCACCACCAATTGCCAATAGTCCTTCGCCAAGGTCATCGAGGCATAGGAAAATCAAACCCAGTACAGCCTTTTTCTTATCACAGTTTCTGTTGATTCCTATTTTAAGAGTTGTCTTTCCACCACAGCATACATTTTCAGTAAATAGTGATCCATGCATTGAGCCGCCAGTAAATCTATCTATTTTTGTTCTTGTTATAGGTATAATTGTGCCATTCTCAATTTCACTTTCAAAAAAACTAAGATTTGATTTGCAGAATTTTTCATCGTTTTTTTCGTCATTGCTTGCATTTACTTTTTGTAGATTTTCACTTGGACCAAATGCAATATTAAGTATGCGATTAACTTTTTCTTTAATTACACGTTCAACTTTGTCTTTATCACTAATTACATCAACACCTATATCATTTGGACTCATTGAATAAAGTATTTCTTCTAAAATCAGTTCTGATCTATGTCTGAATGCGCCTGCCCAAGTTGTACCTGGAATTACAGGATATTTATTAGAAGAACAGAGTTGTCCGTAATCAAGCTTTTCAATGTTAGGGTAGCTTTTGACTGCATCCTTATCACAGTTATTTTCACTCATTATACTTGAATTACAAGTGCTATCACTATTTACATCTTGTTCAGAGCTACTGTCAAATATCATATTAGGATCAACATTGTAATCACGTATCATTAAAGTATCAGGTATTTTAATATCTGCTTCTATTCCGTAAAAGTTTATATCTGTAGCAAGTTCTTCCTCTTCCCACTTATCCTCGCTGTACGGGTCAAAGTCCAGCCATTCTTCAACTTTCTCTTTTGTAAAAGTTTTTGAATAATACTGTGCTCCCATATATCCCAATCCACGGCTTGTTTTTGAGCCTATACGAAGTTCTCCCGAATTAATTGCAGTTGCAACCTGTTTAATTATACCTTTAAATACTTCAGCGTCAACACTATCACCGCAATATTCAATTATTGTCTCAAATTTCGCACCCTGCTCAATAATTTCATAGTTGTACTTTCCAGTGTTAATGGCTGTCTTCCTATCATCCAGCTTAACACCATCTCTAAATGAAATAATAAACTTAGGCTCTGATTTTTTCTTTTGATTCTCTGCATTACTTGTGGAGGATTCACTACAATTGTTCTCGTTTTCTACTAGCACTGCATCCCCAAAGTATATTGTACTTTGCCTTGCTTTATGTTCCTCTTTTGTGTTCCCTCTTTTTATATATCCAAAAAACTCCTTAATAATATCATCTTTATCTTTGCCAGATATACTTATATTGTTAGTCTCTATGTAATTTCTGAATATTCCAGCCAGTGTAGAGCCTGGTATAAATGGCTCACCCCCACGTTTGATTATATCCTTATCGCTGAACTCATCCATGCCTGAGCAAACTGAAAATGGAGATTTTGTTTTAAGAATTAGTTTAATATATACCCTTTCGGTTGTATTATTAGTCATTGTTTTCTCCTCCCTTTTCATTGCCGTTTATTCTTATGTTAAGTTTGCATTGTGTCAGCAAGTTAGCGTAATAGTACTTCCAATTAATACTCAATGTTTTTTCAGTATTGGCTATAATCTCTTTCCATCTATTTTCACTATTTAGATCATTTTTGTTTTCTTTATCAGCTTTATTGGCAGAATTATTTTTGCATTCATTTTTATTTGAAATATTTGCGTTTGTGTCTTCAAATAATAATTTTCTAACTTTTTCCTTCTTTTCTTTATCCTTAATAGAGTCTACAAAGCTTATAAATTCAGAAAAATCCTTATAATTTAAGCACTTTACAAGAAGGTTATTTATTGTTGTTGAATTTATTTCAAGCCTGTCTTCCTTTTTTATTTCTTCTGAATTAATATTAAGCCTTTGCGCATTAGCAAATGCTTTTTTCTTTAGCTCTAATAAGTTTTTTTGCTTATTGATATTATTTTCTAATACTTTAAGCATATTATCTGAACTCTGAGTTTCAGTTTTATCTGTATTGGTGGTACTCCAGCCATTTTCCTCTAAGGCTTGAATTTCATTTGAAACAGCATCTTCTTTTATCCAAACATACATTTTTCCCAAGCCCTCATGCTGCCTTTCTCCAATGCTAATGTATTTTTTAATTTCGCTCTTGTCACCCTTATAAGTAAAAACAAATACACTACCTGGAGCAATGGCAGGTACAGGAGGTCTTTCCAAATTCCATTTCCTATTGTAGCCACCTATTTGGTCAATTTTAATATATGATGCTATTTCTTCATCATCGTATTTTATTACGTTATCCGTGCCAAATAACTCCTTTGAAATTCTCTTAATAATTTCCTTTGGCTTTATAATATTGCCCCCTAAATCGTCAAAAAACATAATATGTGCTTGTGCAACTACAGCAAGTTCATTATCCTTGTTTACTGAAATTTTTATTTCATCTGTTGCTTCCTCTTTATACTTAATAACTGTTATAGAACCATATTGAGCAGTTTTGGACTTTCCAATTCGCATCTTGCAGTTATTATCATTTAGTAATTTAACAATATTTTCGAGGTCTTCTTTTTTACCCTCAATCTCACCAGTAAAGTATTGGTCGGCACTTATTGCATTATATTGATAAAAGGTGTCTATAGCTTTGTCTTTAACTTTTTTACCGTCAATGTCAACAGGTCTTGCATGATGGTAGAATACTTCTCTTTTAACCTCTATCAAACGCTCTTTATTAATTGCATATTCTATATTACACTTATCTTCTGAATTTTCTTTGTTGCAAAGTAATTCATCAAATGGTTTTATATCTATATCACTAATATATTTGTCTGTTAGTGCTTTAGACGGAGCAGATACCGAATTGAATGCACTATTATAGCATGTTCCATCTTGTTTCTTCTTTTTACAGGTAATAGGTGCTGGAAAATATCTGCTATTGTTCTTATCTGAAATATAGAAATTTGAAAATTTCAGTCCATCCTCTTGACCATTTACAAAAAGTCTGTAGAACTCTTCATCAGCTTCATTACTCTTTAAATACTGACCTGCAAAATACCCTAGTACAGTTGAGCCTGGAATATAATCCATTGATTCAGAAGCCTTATTGCTGGAAATCATTATTGGTGAGTCCAATCTAATTTGAAGTTTAATCTTTTTGCGAAGGGTATCTTCGCAATTATCAGAAATTGTAATATTAAGCCTCTCGTTATTGCTTTCTTTGTCCTTATCTAAAGTAAGCTTAACTGCTCCAAAGCCTCTTGTCCTGTTAGAGCCAATATGCCTTAATGCTTTGCAGCAATTTTCTAATATTTTTTTATCTTTATCGTCATCCTTTGGGGCTGACAAACTAGCCTCAGCAATAAATACCCTATTTATATCTTTTTTAGTGGCTTCGTTATTATCTTCATTATTTTTGTTAACTTCATTTTGATTATTATCAGCTATTTCTTTTTTTATTGGATCTATGCAATTAATAACTCTAATAGTTCTGAGACTTCCATCTTTAGCGGTTCCTGATTCTTCATCGATTGCTGTCCTTGTTCTAGTAGATGTAAAATAGTTTATAATATCACTTCTTCTTATTTTATGCTCCTCGTTTTTGTTATCAGCTTTACTATTCCTCTCGTCAAGCTGGTTATATATTTCTTTATAGTTTTCTATGTAGGCATTAGAAATACTAAGTGAGCCACCTTCATTTAAACCCTTTTCACCAAAAAGTCTTTTTTTATCTTCCTCGGTGCAGTTATTCCAATTCCATTCTATTAATTCATTACAAGCGTCTGCCAAACAGCCCTTTAGCCTTTTTGCAGGAATATAAGGGAATCCAAATTTATCAAAGCATACATCACTATCTATATAGCTTCCGTGTCCACTGCCTGATTGCGCACATAAATCTGATTTAAGCTCTATTTTAATCTTAAAATGTGTCATATTAATTTTTCCTCCTTCTCCTTTTGTGCATCAAGCTTATGTTTTACAAAGTTTACTGCAAAGTCATCTATGCTGGAATAAATATCACTAATTTCTAATGAATCATAGTATATAGCCTTTAAAGACTTTTCATTTTTACTTCTATTATCTTTATAAAATAATTTAATCTGTTCTTTGTCTGTTTCTTTGTCTATATCTTCATTTAAATATTTCTGATATTTTGGTAATTCATATCCTCTCGATTTGAATTGCTTTATAGCATCACTTAAAGCTTCTTCGCTTGAAAAATGTAGATTCCTGAACTCTATCACTCTTGAATTAGTCCAAGCTTTAAGAGGTTTATTTTGATTAGAGTCGTCTAAGTTTTCGGTATTTTTATCAATATTAGGCTTTTCCGAATTTTCACAATTTATATTTAAATTCTCTTCAAACGAATTTTCATTTTTTTCGTTTGGAGTTTTACCAGTTGAATAGTATTCTGCAAATTCTTCAAGCATTTTTATATCCTTTAAAGAATCAATTTCATTACCTGTTACCTGCCATGGACGCCTCAACAGGTTGTAGCCGTTCTCATTTATATATTGGTGTTCTCTCATACTCTCCAAATCCCCTGTTACTCCTGAAAAGCAGAAATGGAAATCAATAAACCCACGCTTTTTATCACTTGGTACTGACTTCGCTTCAACTTTAGCATTTGAGCAACATTCTTCAGCAATCTTGTATGCTAGATTGAAAGGAAAATGGCTGTGTATAAATGCAATTCCAGCGCAGGCAGAGAATCCCATGTTTTTACCTTCGCCATCCTCACACTTAACAATTTTTTCAAGATATAGCTTTGTAAGTGGGATTGCTATTCTAGCATTGCATATAAATGTAATATCATCACCAGCACAGATTATAGGACGCATTGGTAATTTAGGTGTCTCGCTGTCTTTATTTATATCAAGTTTTTCCCAGTCACCATTAGCACAAATTGCAGTTTGTAGTGCTTTAGGCATTTCATTATAAGCCTCTACAGTGAAAGCTCGGGTTATTATTTGTGACAATTTCCTAATTTTAGGAACTGCTTCATTATAATTTTTTTGAGCTTTCATATTTTCAGTTATTGCATGTGCCATGTTATTACCATCAATATGTACAATAGCAAGCAAGCTTTCTGTTCCCTTGTCCGTAACCATTTCATCTAGGTCAAGCATGTAATTGATATCATCATTGGTCTTATTATTTTCTTCTAAATAGTTCTTATAAGCCTTTAATTTTAGATTTGTTTCTGTAGAGACTAATTCGTCATCACTTACGTCTGATTTATATATATTTTTTTCTACTAATGGCAAGCCAGTATTTGTATCTCTCTTTGTAACAGCAATTCCTCTAGGTATTGTGAGAGGAGGATTTTTTTGCTTTGCTATGTTTAGATTTTCCATTAACTTATCTATATCTTCTTCATAGTTTTCATCACATTTAACACATGCTGATGAGACAGACAATCTATATGTCTTATCAAGAATTTTTTCATTCATCCTTCTGTACACAAGCTTGTAATCATATTGATTCTTAAATGCGGCATAAAGGTTTCCGCCACCCTCGTATATAATTTCTACTTTCAAATTACTTCTTTCAAAATCGAATACGTTATTTTTACTTTTCCATTTTAAATCCACTTCTTTTGTATTGTTCTCACCAAAAACATCGTCACATGCTTCTGTAAAACAATCACTTAGAATATTCTTAATTATCTCTGAAGCCCCTATTATCTCCTTTATCTTGTTAGTACAAAAAATAAATTCTTGTATTCCCCTCACATCAAAAACTGCCAATACTGACATTCAGATTCCTCCTTAGTTTTACATATGTATCTATTATAATACTAATTTTTGTATTTATAACCAAAAATATTATATAAATTTCATTTTTGTATTGTTTTAACAAATACCAAGTGTTAAATTTAGACATATAAACTAATAAATATTAAGGGGCTTGATTTAATGAGTGAAAACAAAAATATAATGATATTGTTTTTGAGTATAGTGCATAATACGGAACAATCTTATAAGTACATATATGAAACTCAATTTCATATACCAGAAATTGTAGGAGTTCAGACTAATGAAGCTGCAGTTAAAGCTATTCTTCATCAATTACATAAAAAAGATGAAACCTTATCAAAAATTTATATGCTGTGTACAAATACAGTTCTAAAAGCTACAGTAGCACTGAAGGGAAAAACTCACAGCGAATTTTATGAAACAAGAATTAAAGAGTTCTGTGAAGAATATGAATACTCTCTTCCAGAATTTGAACCAATAGATTATGATGAAAAAAGCACTGGTGATAAAGTATTTGAACCAATTATAGAAATGGCAAATAGAATATACAGAGATTATAGTTCATCTAATATTACTGTATATGTTGATATGACTGGTGGAATGAGAAATTCGTCTATGCTTATGTTATCCATTATGAGAATGCTTGAATATAATGAAAAAAAGGTAGAAAAAGTATTATATTCAAATAAGCCTTCTGATTATAACACTGTTGGAGCAATTGATGATAGTACTGATATTTATAAAATAAACAATCTAATTGCAGGAGCTGAAGAATTTGTAAAGTTTGGTAGTGCAAAAATACTAACAGATTATTTTGAAGATTACATGACAAATTGTAAATCCTCCATTTTGTCAGCTTTAATAAAAGCTATGAATAGTTTTAGTGAAAATTTAAAACTGTGTCGTTCTGGATATTTTGATAACGCTATAAGAGACTTAAAATGTTGTATTAAAAATTATAATAAAGCTAATGAAGAAGGTAATTTAAATAATATCAATGAAAAAGTTTTTGCCTTATTTATGTCAAAAATTGAACAACAATATAATTCATTGTTAGAAGATAGTAGAACAGACTTAGATATTATTTCATGGTGTATTAAAAACAAATATATTCAACAAGCTCTAACATTGTATGTTGAAAAGATTCCTGATTATATAGTTAAAAATAGAATCCTTTATTATTCCAATAACCCTAATATCAAATCATCACATTATTTTTTAATGGACTATTTCTTTTACAATTATGAAATGAAAAGACTTTACGATAATCCTATAAAAAAAGCAGCATATGTTATACAACAACTTGATGTCGATAATACTATTTTTACAATACTTGATACTACTGACAATAACCTAAATAAAATTTTAAAAGATTACTATGAGATAAACAATATTAGGAATAAAGTAAGTCACGCAAACAATAAAATAGATTTAGATATTCATTCATATATAAAAAAATTAACAGACTTACTAAATGATAGCATCAACCATCTTAAATCAAACAGCAAATAACTTTATACAACACAGGAGAACCCACAATGTTCCTTAACCTTACAAACCATCCGCACTCAAATTGGAGAAAAAGCAAACATCATGCGCAAATACCTACGGTGAAATAGTTGATATACCCTGTAAGTATTAAGTCTGACGAACATACAGAACAAGCAAAGTTCCAAGAAAGCGACTATTTTAAAGAAAAATCCAAAGAACGGTATAAAATAGAAGCTAAGAACAGTGAATTAAAACATAGACACGGATATGATGTTGCATCATGTTCAGGTCTTGTAGGTATGGAAATGCAAGGAGCAGTAGCGATATTTGCAGTTAATTTAAAAAGAATATTAAAATTAATCTAGTTTATTGATTAATTTCCTGACAGAAATTAGGAGATATTGCTTAAAACCTAATAGAAAAGAACAAGATATGTTTGATTCTTTGAATTGAACAAGTTCCAGTTCTTTTTTTATATGAAGCAAGGAGGCCACTGAAAAAGTTAAACTTTTTCAGTGGCCTCACAAAATGTCAGCAGTTTTTTATTAATCTTTAAAATTTATTCTTCCTCATGTTCACATTCACAACCGCAACCGCAATCACAATCGTCATCACAGTCACAATCCCATTCTAGCTCTATCTTTTCATGGCAATGGGGACATTCGATTGTTTCAGCATCTTCATCAATCATGTCTAGGTCAACTTCAATTATCTCACCGCAGTATGGGCATTCGACTTCTTCAAATTCTAGGTCCTCGTCCTCATATACCACTTTTTCAAGTTCAGCAAGATCCTCATCAATACCATCAACCTGTTCGCTCATTTCGTCCTGGATTTCCTCAATATCCTCTATTGCAAGAGAAATGTCATCCAAAACATCAATGATTGCATTCAACAATTTACCCTCATTTGTTGAATCGTCCATTTTCATACCCTCTGCCAAGCCTTTGATGAAAGCTACTCTTTCGCTAATATAGCTCATTAATCCTACCTCCTCATTACCATTTTTTAGTATTTTATTATTTGTTTACTCTTTCCATGTAATCATTTGTTCTTGTATCAATTCTTATTACATCTCCTACATTAACAAATAATGGAACCTTTACAACATAACCAGTTTCAACTGTAGCAGGTTTTGTTGCTCCATTAGTAGTATCACCCTTAAAACCAGGATCAGTTTCAGTAACCTCTAGCTCAACAAATGTAGGTGGCTCAATTCCAAAAACATTTCCTTTATGTGAAAGTATTCTAACTACTTCATTTTCCTTAACAAGAGCAAGAGTATCGCCTATTGTTTCCTTGTTTATTGGAAGCTGCTCATATGATTGAACATCCATGAAATAGTAAAGATCTTCGTCTTTGTAAAGGTATTGCATATCTTTTCTATCAATGTGTGCCTTTGGCATTTTGTCAGTTGGGTTAAAGGTTCTTTCCACTGTAGCACCAGTAACGATATTTTTAAGCTTACATCTTACAAAAGCTGCTCCTTTTCCAGGCTTAACGTGTTGGAATTCCACTACTTGGAATATGTTATTATCATATTCAAACGTCACACCATTTTTAAAATCACCAGCTACTATCATACTATACCTCCGTAATAAATATACATTTTATGATTAATTAATAACATAAATAACCATTTAGCATTATTTGCATCTTAATTTATATTAAATTATATTTGACTTTAAGGCAAGGAAAATTTTCAATATTATACGTTTTTTCATATTTTTTTATCTTTCCAAGTTAAACTAATCTATAATCATGCAATTATTGCCATATATATTACAATATTATTATTTCCTTTGTTGACTTAGTCAATACCATAGGATTGTCATCCTTAATGATAATTGTGTCTTCAATTCTTACACCGCCCAAACCTTCAACATATATTCCAGGCTCAATTGTAACAGCCATATTGTTTTCTAAAAATTTTTCCCCGCCCATTGACAACCTTGGGCTTTCATGGATTTCTAAACCCACACCATGACCTAAACCATGACCAAATTTACCTTCATAGCCATTTCCGTATATAATATCTCTTGCTATTTTGTCAACTTCTTTTCCTGTACGTCCTCTTATAGCGCCTTTTTCAGACGTTAGCTGTGCTTTCAGGACTATATTGTAAATTTTTATCATTTCTTCCTTTGGCTGTCCCAAAAAAACAGTTCTAGTCATATCCGAGCAATAATGATTGTACATAGCACCAAAATCCATTGTAATTGTATCACCTAATTCCAGTTTCTTTATAGATGCAATTCCATGGGGCATTGATGATCTTATGCCAGAGGCCACAATTGTTTCAAAGGATGCACCTGAAGCTCCCAGCTTTTTCATTTTATATTCTAATTCAGCTGCCACATCCAGCTCAGTAATACCAGGCTTAATCAGGGTTAGAACATGTTCAAATGCCCTATCTGCTATCTGTACTGCCTTGTCAATTATCTCTATTTCCTGTTCATCCTTGATAGCTCTCAAATCATCAACAACACTGCCTATACTAAATAATTCAGTGTTTTTCATCCTTTCAGCATATCCACTGTATTCATAAAAGGTCACACTTTTGTCTTCAAAGCCAAGCTTCTTAATTCCTTCTGAATCAACTATTTCACATATTGTATCTATTATATCAGGCTTGTGCTGAACAATTTCAAATAGTGGTGCCTGCTTTGCTGACTGTTCAACATATCTGAAGTCTGTCAGCAAATACGCTTTTTGATCAGTTATCAGCAAATTTGCCGAAGTGCCGGAAAATCCTGACAAGTACATATAATTTTCCCTTTTAGTTATAAGTGCTCCATCAATATTTAAGTCCTTTAGCTTATTTCTGAATGTATTCAATCGCATTGATAAATTTTCCTTGTCGAACATTTTTCCGCCTCCTATAAAATTCTATTTTTAATATAACTATTGCTAATTCAACACTAATTCAACTTTTGAAATTTGTTAGCCTTTAAGTCTGCAAATTTGCTGCAGCATGTAATGCAAGAATATAGCTCATTTTCCCAAAGCCGCATATCTGACCCACACAAACTGGTGCTATAACAGATGTATGTCTGAATTCTTCTCTGCTATGTATATTTGAAAGATGTATTTCAATTGTTGGTATTTCAACTGCTTTTATTGCATCCCTGATGGCTATACTGTAATGGGTATAAGCTGCCGCATTTATTATAATGACGTCATATACTCCTCTTGCAGAGTGCAGCTTTTCTATAATCTCGCCCTCAATATTGGATTGAATAAAATCTGTTTCCAGCCCAAGCTCTGAAGATTCAGCATTGACAGCTTGAGCAATATCTAGCAGTGTTTCGCTTCCATAAACACTTTTTTCTCTTACCCCAAGCAAATTTAGATTAGGACCATTAATTACAAGTACCTTTTTCATTTCTTCTTATCCTTTCGTATTTTTATGCTTTAATATTCCAGTTGTACTTCCCAGTTAAAAAAATTGTCCCTTCAAATTACTATTTTTTCAACTGGGCAACAAACCATTGATAAGTTTGAGCACCAATAGGCTATTATCTGAGATAACTGAGTTATAAAGTTTTTACACCTTCATATATTTTCTTCATTTCTAACGCATCCTCTGCCATCATACCTCTTGATTCACAGATAATAACCGGCTCCATGTTTCTTTTAACTAACACAGGAGCCAAATGCTCAAAATTGGGACCAAACTCTCTGTCTTCAAAATTCCAGTGTCTTTTCTCTCCGCCCTTTGTATATTCTATTCTGCTAAAATGACAGTGTATAAACTTTGTTCTGTCTGCCCCAATGGAATTTTCAATTGTATCAATAATATTTATAAAATCCTCTTCTGAATTGAGAACTCCAAGACCTCTGGCATGAATATGTCCAAAGTCAATAGTTGGAATAATTCTTTCATCTAATTGACATATATCTAATATTTCCTCAAGTGTTCCCAATTGGTTCTGCTTTCCCAGAACCTCAGGACATATATGAATATCGCCAAAACCAGCTGCATCTGCCAAAGCTATAGTTTCTTTCAAAACCTGTTTTGCTGTCTCAAGTGCCCAGCTTTTTTCCACCTTGCTATAAGCTCCGCAGTGAACAACTATCCTTTTTGCCTCCATCCATTTAGCTACCATCAAAGTATCTAAAATATACTTTTTAGACTTTTCCCTCTTATCCGCTTCTTCACTTGCCATACTTATATAATATGGAGCATGAATACTTAAATATATATTATGCGATTTAGCTTCTGTTCCAATCTCAACAGCCGTTTTTTCCTTAATATTTACACCCTTTGTACATGAATATTCATATGCATTTAAACCCATTGCAGCAAGCCACCCGGGCATTTGGGACGAATTTTTGTAGCCCTGCTCATAAAAGCTGTCTGAATTTCCTGATGGTCCGAATCTTATCATGTATTATCTCCTGTTTATATTTATTTGCTATTTTGTCATATTATACAAGTTTAAGTCATAATTATTCATTTGCATCCATAACAGTTTTAAATATATATACTTAATCAACTTTCACAGTTGAATATACTACTCACAGTCTAGTAATATAAGGTGTGGTAGCATTTTTAATGGATAATTTGGTTCCTTAATATTGCTTATTTGCTTTCTAAAAAAACCTTCATTGCAAGATAGCACATATAAACGTCAATTTTGCTTGTTATCTCCATTGGTGAATGCATTGACAGTATAGGTACTCCGCAGTCAAGAACATCAACTCCCAAGTTTGCAACATGCTGCGCTATTGTTCCTCCTCCGCCTTGGTCAACCTTTCCCAATTCAGCAGTATGCCAAATGATTTTATTCTCATTAAATAGCTTTCTTATCATTCCCATATACTCAGCATTTGCATCACTAGCATCATATTTTCCTCTTGAACCAGTGTATTTCTGCACTACTACACCATTTCCTAAAAATGATGCATTCATTTTATCGTTAACATCAGCATAGCTTGGGTCAACACCTGAGTTTACATCAGCTGAAAGCATATTTGAATTTTCCAAGCAAATATTCATTAATACATCAGAATAGTTTTCACTTGTTAAATATATTATCTTTGAAATAAAGTTTTTCAAGAAATTGGACTGGGCCCCTGTATTACCCATACTACCAATCTCTTCTTTATCTGTTAGAATACACAGTGCGGTTTTATCAGATGGCTTAGCATCTAGCATGGCTTTCACACAGGTAAAGGAGCAAACTCTGTCATCTTGCCCATATGCTCCTATCATACTCCTGTCAAGCCCTATATCTTTAGCTTTAAAGCTTGGTACAGCCTCAAGCTCAGCCGATAGAAAATCCTCTTCAACAATACCATATTTATCATTCAGTAATTTTAAAATGTTTAATTTTACCTTATCCTTTACCTTTTTGTCATTATAAGGTCTAGAACCTAACAATAGATTCATGCCCTCGCCGCTTATAACCTCAGTTGCCTTCTTTTGCATCTGGTTTTGAGCAAGGTGTGGAAGTAGATCAGTAATTGTGAATACTGGGTCCTTCTCATCTTCACCTATACAAACATCAACACTTGTTCCATCTGCTTTAATAACTACCCCATGAAGGGAAAATGGAATTGTAACCCATTGATATTTTTTTATACCGCCATAGTAATGAGTTTTCAGCAGTACAAGACCTGAATCCTCATATAATGGATTTTGCTTTATATCAATTCTAGGAGAATCAATATGAGCACCTACCATATTAATTCCTTCTGTCAAAGGCTTTTGACCAATAACAGCAAAGGCAACAGACTTTTTCTTGTTAACATAGTAAACCTTGTCACCTTTATTAAGCTTTTTCCGTTGAATAAATAATTCCTGTAAGTTATGATATCCAGCCTTTATTAATTCCCTTTCAACTAGACTCGAAAACTCCCTCTCGGTTTTACCCTTGTCTAAATAAACCTTATAATTTTCGCATAGGTCAAATGCTTTTCTTATCTGACTGTCATCACTTTGCTCCCAAGCATTCTTAACCTCATAGGATAAACTTTCCTTAAGCATCTCTGCCTGTGACTTTTCTTCACTCATTTTTTATTCCTCTCTTTTGCTTATATTTTATGTAATTTTTAACTGAATAATTTGGTACTATTCAGCCTATATACTTTCCAAGCCCGTAGTAGCCCTTAAGACACAGCATACAATCATGCTGTAATTCCGCATAGAGCCATAATTCACAAAAAAACATTTATCAAAAGTCAATTACTATCGACTAAATATCCGATGATACCGAACGATAGTTTGGGGTTGGAGGCTAGCTCTAAAAACCTAATTCGCCAAAAAACCAAAAGCATATCAGCGTAGGCTTTGAATGGTAATCGGACCTAGTACTTTTGCAGTTAAAAGACAACCATTACTAAAGTCATACTATTACATTGGCAACATATCATAGATAATTCTCTCACACTGATGGACTTTTTATATTTGCGAAAGTTGATTAATTAATCAAAAATTGATACTATTACTATTACCAATACTATATTATTGATTCTTCAGAATAAAAATACTTGCCTCAATATAAAATAAATTTTACCAAATTAATATCCAATAGGATAGTTAATTTTACTATAATTATACTTTTCAAAGGAGAAAGAAACAATGCATGATAACCATATTCATTCAAATTTTTCTGGTGACTCAGATATGGAAGCAAATTGTGCCTGCCAACAAGCAGTGGAAATAGGCTTATCTGGTTTAGTTTTCACTGACCATGTAGATTATGATTATCCAGATTTTGATGAAAATTTTCTAATTAATCTAGATCAATATTTTAATTATTTTAAACAGCTTCAAAGTACTTGGAAAGAAAAGCTTGATATTCGAATTGGCGTTGAAATGGGCTTTCAGCCTCAAGTACTAAATGAAATTAACAAAACAATTAAGGATTATCCTTTTGATTTTGTTATTAACTCCGTTCATATTATAGATCACTTGGACCCATATACAGGGCAGTTCTTTATAGAAAAAACTCAGAAGCAAGCCTATGAAAGGTATTTGCAGGAAATTTTATGTTCTATAGCTTCCTACGACAATTATGATATCATTGGTCATATTGGTTATGTTGCAAGATATGGTAATTTTGAAGATAAGCCCCTCAGATATAATGGATATGCTGAACTTCTAGAGCAAATATTGAAGGCAGCAATTGAAAAAGGTAAAGGCATAGAGTTAAATACCTCAGGGCTAAGGTCAGATTTACATTCTTCAATACCAGGTTTGGATATTTTTAATAGATACTTTGAGTTAGGCGGAGAAGTAATTACTATCGGCTCAGATGCTCATAACACAGCGCATATAGGCTACAGCTTTAAAGAAGCTGCCGAATATTTGAAGGAAATAGGCTTCAAGTATGTGGCACATTTTGAAGGGAGAAAACCCATATTTGAGAAGCTGTAACAGAATAAATATTTCTATTTCCCAAATATATTTTAGATATGTAATAGGGTGCTGATTTCAGCACCCCGATAATCTACTTCTGAAACAAGTCAATGGAACCTAATACTACGTGTGCTAAGCCAAATCCTAGTATACCAGCACCAATTGCAACTGTGGTATCACGCTTTGTCATTCCACGTTTTTTCATGTCATAACCTCGCATAGCTACACCTGTAGCTGTAACTGCAGTGCCTAAAACTGTAGGAATTAGTCCTTCACGCATTAAGACTCCTCCTTTAATTTAGAAATAAGATCTATATTATTGTTTACAACTACTAAAAAAATATGCCGTTGTACAATACTATTTAAAACTTAGTCAATAGTTCCTCCGCCCACAACAATATCACCATCATAAAAAACTACAGCCTGGCCTGGGGTAATAGCCCTTTGCGGTTCGTCAAATATCACCTTTACTTTATCATTATCAAGAACATGTATTGTAGCTGGCGATTCCTTTGCTGAGTACCTAATCTTAGCTCCAATCCTCAGTCCGTCAAATGGTTTTTCTATGGAAATAAAGTTTAGGTCTGATGCAGTAAGCTCAGTTGAGAACACTTCGCTGTCATCGCCTAATACAACTATATTTTTTTTCGCATCCAGTGCCACAACAAACATTGGCT
Source organism: Bacillota bacterium (assembly GCA_023416275.1). GTDB lineage: Bacteria > Bacillota > Clostridia > Acetivibrionales > DSM-1351 > Ruminiclostridium. The sequence goes on from JAEZIB010000113.1 coordinate 24,569, forward strand.
TGCCAAAGGCTATTCCAAGTCCCTTTCTCTGCCCTACTGTATAATGAACTATACCCTTGTGATCACCTAAAACATTTCCTTTGGTATCAACAAATTTACCGGGTACAATCTCCTTTTCACAATTCTCACTGAGAAATTTTCCATAGTCATTGTCAGAAATAAAACAAATCTCTTGACTATCCGGTTTTGATGCCACAGATAGCCCAATTTCCTTTGCCATATTCCTTATTTCTTCTTTAGGGTAGTCACCAATTGGCATTAAGGTTCTGCTTAGCTGCTCCTGAGTCAAATTGTATAGTGCATAAGTCTGATCTTTTCTGTCAGTAACAGATTTTTTAAGGACATATCTATTAGTTTCCTTATCATATAAAACCTTTGCATAATGACCAGTGGCAATATAGTCTATTCCCATTGAAACTGCTTTATCCAACATGGCTTGCCACTTAACATGTCTATTGCAGGCAATACAAGGATTTGGTGTGCGCCCCTTGAAATACTCCTCTTTAAAATAATCTATAACACTTTTATTAAAAATATCCTTAAAATTAAGTACATAATAGGGTATTCCCAGCTTGTTTGCAACTCTCCTAGCATCATCTACCGCTGATAAAGAGCAACAGCCACCTTCAGATTTTTGCGTTTCTTCATCAATATCCTGCCATATCTGAAGAGTTACACCTATAACCTCATAACCTTGCTGCAATAAAATGGCGGCAGCTACAGAACTATCCACGCCGCCGCTCATACCTAACATTACTTTTTTTGAGCCCATTTAAACTTCTCCCAATATATTAATCCAGTTAGAATATTTCTATTCCTCGTCAAAGTCTTCCTCATGTCCATGACTATGACCACAGCTATTACAGCAACCAGTACATTCTATAGTTTCATTTGGAGCTTCACCGTTATTTCTTCTATAGTCCTCCAGTGCTGCTGCTATTGCTTCCTCAGCAAGATTTGAACAGTGCATTTTTGCAGGTGGCAAGCCATCCAGCGCTTCCGCAACAGCCTTGTTTGTTATTTTCATAGCTTCTTCAACAGTTTTGCCTATTACCAGCTCAGTTGCCATACTGCTTGTTGCAACAGCAGCACCACAGCCAAAAGTCTTAAATTTAGCATCAACTATTATATTATCTTCTATTTTTAAATACATTTTCATAATGTCGCCACATTTTGCATTTCCAACTTGTCCTACTCCGTTTGCATTTTCAATTTCTCCAACATTTCTTGGATTTGTAAAATGATCCATAACCTTTTCACTATACATAATTATACCTCTTTTCTAAATAAAATTTACTAATCAAAATTACATATTGCAGCTTTTCTACTTTTGCTTATTTTTAACTGCCTCATAAAGAGGTGACATATCTCTAAGTCTAGAAACAATATTTGGTATCTCTTCCAGTAAATATTCCACATCCTCTTCGGTATTTTCATCACCAAAGCTCAATCTTAAGGAGCCATGTGCTATCTCATGTGAAAGCCCAATAGCTAACAAAACATGAGAAGGATCCAGTGAACCTGATGAACAAGCTGAACCACTTGAACCACATATGCCCTTCATATCAAGCATAAGCAATAAGGATTCTCCTTCAATAAATTGGAAAGAAATATTTACGTTACCGGGTAACCTCTGCGTTCTATGACCATTAAGCTTAATATAAGGCACCTTTGCCATAAGACCTTCAATGGTCTTTTCTCTTAAGCCTATTATTTTCTTGTTGTACTCTTCCATATTTTCTGTTGCCAGCTCAATTGCTTTACCTAATCCCACAATACTTGGAATATTTTCTGTGCTTGCCCTTTTTCCTCTTTCTTGCTGTCCACCGTGAATTAATGAAGCAATCTTTACACCTTTTTTAATATATAGTGCACCAATCCCTTTAGGTCCATAAAATTTATGTGCAGATAATGATAATAAGTCAACATTCAGCTTTACAACATCAATAGGTATATTTCCTACTGCCTGTACTGCATCAGTATGAAACAAAACACCCTTTTCACGAGCGATAGCACCAATTTCCTGAATTTGCTGTATAGTACCAATCTCATTGTTTGCGAACATAATACTGATAAGAATAGTGCTATCCTTTATGGAATTTCTCACATCTTCCAGAGCTACAAGACCATCTTCATCAACAGGAAGGTATGTAACCTCAAATCCTTCACCTTCAAGGTATTTACATGTATTAAGAATAGCCGGATGCTCTATTAATGATGTTATAATATGATTACCCTTCTTCTTGTAAGCTGCAGCAATACCCTTTAATGCCCAGTTGTCTGCTTCACTTCCCGATCCTGTAAAATAAATTTCGCGAGGCTCCGCACCTATGGCTTTCGCCACCTTTTCACGAGCTTGCTCAACTGCCTTCTTGCTTTCACGACCTATGCTATATATTGAAGACGCATTGCCAAAATGTTCACAAAAATATGGCTTCATAGCGTCAAAAACTTCAGGTTTAACATATGTGGTTGCGGCATGATCTAAGTAAATAGTTTTGTTTACCATTACAAACACTCCCTTTTTTATCATAGCAATGTTGGCTATCAACTTGCATTATTTTATTAATTGCTTTATTTGAGATAATTGTTTTCTGTTGTTTTTTTAACACTCTTAAACATATAAATCATATATTCTATAAAACTGAAATAAATCTCAATGCTCTCTTTGTTATATAATAATATACCCCTATAATCTCACAAGAATCAAGCTAATTAGAAACTTTTTTAGTTTTATTTTCAAAATCCTTCACAAGGTCACTGATTTTAATTGAATCTACCACCTCATTAACTTTGTCTCGCAATTTAGCCCAGACTGGAGCAGTAACACAGGTTTCAGATTTTTCACATTCAGTGGGATACTCAAAATCCATACATTCTACTGGACAAAGTGCTCCTTCAAGAGATCTTAATACATCCCCCACAGTTATCCTGTCAGCAGGTTTCGCAAGCATATAACCGCCCTGAGCACCCCTGACACTTTTAATTACTCCAGACTTTTTCAATGAAGCAAAAAGCTGCTCAAGATAATTTTCAGAAAGACCTTGCCTTTGAGCAATGCTCTTTATGGATATCATCCCATTATCCTGATTAATAGCTAAATCGACAACGGCTTTAAGTCCATATCTTCCTTTTGTTGATACCTTCAATTTTAATCACCTTAATTCCAATCAGTTTACTGTGATTTGATAGTAACATACTTCTATTAATATTGCAAGTATTAATAGAAATAAACTTTAGAAAATCCGGAAGGTTTTCATTGATAAGTATAGACACCTATAATTCTCAAATAGTAAAGTTAGTTATATAAAAGAACTATAACACCTTGTTCTAAGCATATAATCTATTTCTTCAATGCTTTTTCCATTTGAGCACACTATAAACACACCATAGCTGGAGCTGTTATTTATGCCCATAGTAGCATTTGTATTCTCTTCAGTAATAGCTGAAAAATCAAAGCTACTTCCTTCATAAACCACCGCATCTATAGGCCTAGAATAAGTATATAAATCAACAACTGTATATCCTCTTTGCTTAAGCTGGTCAGCAATACCTGAGAGCTTTGATTGAACTGCAACAATCATATTTGCCACCTCTATCTTTAAAATATAATGGGATATTATTTGTAAAAGATGCAAATATTATTCTATAAAGTCCAATCATATTCAGCTTTTTTGATGCTCTTTAAACTATTAACTGACCATAAGCAGCATTATCTCATATCTGCTAAATTAAGTATTATCTTTTTCAGTTTTATTGTTGCTGCTATATGGTTTATTAGTAAATAAAAACAAAACTACAACTAATATATAAACCATAACACTTGGCCCTAACAAGAACTTAACCGTCAATATATTAACAATCAAAAGTACAAATCCAACTAACAAAACCCATGCTAAAACTCTTTTCATAAAATGTTTCCTCCTGTGCCGAATTCCGGCAAAATAATATTAAAGTTCTCTTATCTGTTACTTTAATCTAATTAACACAAACTTACCAGTTGAATATACTGCTTAGAGCCTAGTAATATCAGGTGTGGTAGCACTATCACTCTCTCCATTTTTCCAACCATGCCTTAATCTTTGCCTCATATCCATTTGCAGTGGGGTTATAATAGAGCGTGCCTAACATTTCATCAGGAAAATACTCCTGTTTTACAATGTTATTTTCGTAATCATGTGCATATTTATAGCCCTTTCCATATCCAAGCTGCTCCATTCCCTTTGCAGCAGCATTTCGAAGGTGCATTGGAACACTTCCCGTATTTTTTGTCTCAACATCTGATAAAGCTTTGTTTATAGCCATGTATGCAGAATTTGATTTAGGACTGCAGGCAACTGTGACCGCCGCATGTGCCAATATTATCCTGCCTTCTGGCATTCCAATCATTTTTACTGCCTGCGCCGCCGCTACTGCCACCTGTAAAGCAGTGGGATTAGCCATGCCCACATCCTCTGATGCACATATTATAATTCTTCTTGCTAAGAATTCAACGTCTTCTCCTGCGTATAAGGCTCTTGCCAAGTAAAATACAGCAGCATCAGGATTGCTTCCCCGCATTGATTTTATAAAGGCACTTATATTATCATAATGCTCTTCACCGTTTTTATCAAATCGAATTGCTTTTTTTTGAACACATTCCTCAATTGTATGAAGATTAATGTCTATAATTCCATTTTCATCAAGCTCAGACGTAAGAACAGCCAGCTCAATAGAATTAAGTGCTGTTCTCGCATCCCCCGAGCAAACCTCACATAAATAATTAAGAGCATCCTCAGTTATATTTATATTGTAGGTACCTAAGCCCCGTTCTTTGTCACTAATTGCTGTAATTATGAGCTTTCTGATATCTTTATGCTCAAGGGGCTTTAGCATAAACACCGTGGACCTAGATATTAGAGCCTTATTAACTTCAAAAAAAGGATTTTCCGTAGTGGCACCTATTAAAACAATTGAACCATCCTCTACAAAAGGTAAAAGCGCATCCTGCTGAGACTTATTGAAACGATGAATCTCATCAATAAATAGCACTGTCCTACCTTTAGGATTTAACATTGTATTTCTGGTATCTGCCACTATCCTTTTGATATCTGCAACTCCAGAGGTAACTGCATTCAACTTTTCAAAGCTGGACTCAGTAGTATTGGCAATTATTCTGGCAAGAGAGGTTTTACCTGTACCCGGCGGTCCATACAGGATAATGGACGTTATTCTGTCCGCTTTTATCATTCTGTATAGCATCTTATCTTTGTCTATAATATGGTTCTGCCCTACAAACTCTTCAATTGTCCTTGGTGACATTCTATATGCCAATGGTTGTATCTTTTCTCTCATCTTTTTTCCTTTTCAATACGAAAGCTAATATACTCATAAAGATGCATTCCTAAGTAAACTAAAATTTAAATTAACATTTCAACTATCGCAATTATTTTGGCAACAAACTATTGAGTAGTCTCCTTTACCGTTAAAATTTATGTGCGAACGTTGATTTCTTATAATTGATCATGGTCTCTTTATTCAGTAAGCTTAAAGGATTTCCATATATCATTTACTTCTGCAATTGCCTTGTCTGTGGCATTCAAGTCATATATTTCACTTTTAAAGCAATATGTGTAGTCATCCTTATCAAACACTTTGAATACTATTGTTCCATATACATTATATTCTTCATTCTCAATTCTATAGGTGTAGTTTTTTATTTTTAAGCCTTTTTCATTTGTTTCACTTATTACAGGCTTTATCTGATATACCATCTCCAGTAAATCCATATCAAACTCTTTACTGACAGAGTTTTTTTCGTAATCGCTAATTTTATCAGTAACAGTTATTGATACAGATGCCGATGTATTTTTATTTGAAAAAGTCAATTCCGAATCATCGTAAAAATTATTTTTAAACCAATATCCTGGAATATCTGCAGTCCAATTGTAGTTTTTGTTTACGTAATTGTATAAAGCATCCTGATTTGAAACACGTACACCTGAATATTTACCAGTATATAACTCTAAATCTTGTTGAAATTTTTGCTTATTGACAGTGTAAAAGTTCATTTTATCGATTGAGTTAACAACTTCTGTCATTAATGACTCATAATCCTTTTCTGGAAGGTATACAGAAACCTCATAAACAAAACCGTCCTTTTCAAAATACAGTTCCTCAACATGGTTGACATTTTTTCCATAATTCAGGCTAAATATAAGCTTATAAGCTTCTAAGCCAGCAACAGATGTTTCCTCTTTTCCAATATAATTATATACTTTAGGATTGAAATACTCATCATAACGACTCTTAACCTCATCAACATATTGCTTCAATGCTACACCCTCGTCAAGAGTAGTAGTCATTATTTTCATATAATGCTTGCTATCAAGGTTTATAGTTGTAGCAGTAGGGTCTAAAATGGAATTTGTATCCTCCCATTTTATAGGCATATCCATAGACCAGGTTAAGTATTTTGAAGTATAGCCTAAGCTTACATAGTTATAAAAGCTTGCCTTGCCGTCTTTGACCTTTGAAATATCCTCTACCCCTTTTTCATTCCCTTTATAGCTTAAATCAAAGGAGCTTACAATATTATCATAAAATTTATCCGACATTAATTTTTCTGGAGTAATAAATTCATCATCACTACTTATTGTCAAGTAATAAAAATATTCCCCCTTATCAAACACTTTAATACGTGAGGACTCATCATATACAGACAATGTTGTGTATTGAATATAAGGGATTTTTGCTTCTAAATCCAGCTTTGATTCACGAACACTGCTATCATGCAAAACATCGGAATCGTACAATTCTGTCAATGTTATATCATTCCTGTTTCTTACATTTATATCCAGATACAAGCTTCTGCTTTCGTTTACAATACTTATTTGGCTTGACTTATAATTATTAGCAGCAATTCTGGAGCCTGACGGAATATTTAAACTCCAACCATAGAAGCTGTTTCCAAGCTTTTTGCTGCTTATTCCTCCAGTTAGGAAGGATAAATCACTTAACGCCCCATCATCTTCTAAAATAATTTTTATAGTGCCCTTCTTTATATCGCTATTTACGCTTACTGGGAAGTTTTTAGCGATAAATTCAACGGGAAGCATTGTTCTTCCATTTTTAATTTCAGGAGCCACTGTTAGCTTGTATGCTTCAGAGTCAACAGTATAGTTTTTACTACCCAGGGTAAGCTCTGCATTCATATCTCCGTATATTATTTCAATCTTTTTATTAGCTTTTTGGTTTACTTCAGCACCAATAGCAGTTGTTACCCATGCTAATGGAACCATAATTGCTTTATTTTTAACATAGGATTTTTCAACCTGTGATATTTTGCCATTTACCTTGCCTGTGCTACTGCCTATTGACAGTTCTATTATCATTTTATCATTAACTTGTGCATATGTATTTGTAAGGCATGCTGTCAAAATAGCTATTAAAACTAAAATGCTTATTATTGATTTATTCTTATTCATAGTCAAGCTCCTTTTCACCAAATACAACTACAATACTTAGTGGCTTTTTATCGCGGATTATTTTAAAAGTTGCCTTATCACCTGGCAGGTATTTAAGCATTTCTTCATTATAATCAATAATTGAATTTACAGTAATTCCATTGATAGAAATGAGTCTATCATCAACCTCTATATCATAGTCCTCTGCTGGTGAGCCCTCTTCAATTTCCTTAACAGTAACCCCCTCACTAGTGCTTGGAAGACCATATTTTGAGGTTATGCTATCTGTAAAGGAAATTCCTAAATACGGTCTTTGTATTCTACCGAAATTCTCAAAATGTTTAATAGCATACTTGACAGTGTCAACGGGAATAGAGAAGCTAAGGCCTTCAACCCCAAAGCCCATCAGCTTTACCGAGTTAATACCTATAACTTCTCCTTTCATATTTACCAATGGTCCTCCGCTGTTTCCGCCATTTATAGCTGCATCTGACTGAATAAATCTGTATTCTCCGTCTGCTGATCTATTCATACCACTAATGATACCTTTTGTAGCTGAATTTCTCAAGCTAAAGGATAATGGAGTACCAATAGCTACAACGTCCTGTCCCACTTCAACATCTGACATATCTCCAAAGACTGCAGGCTGAAGTCCGCCTTTGTCAATTTTAATAACCGCTAAGTCCAAGCTGTCATCTATTGCCTTAAGTCTTGCTTTATACGCTTTGCTATTTGATAATACAACCACAATGCGATTCATATCCTTAACTACATGTGCATTTGTAACTATATATCCATTGCTCTTGTATATAACACCTGTTCCGAATATCATGTTATCAGAAGTAGCATCATAATCAGCACTACTTTCCTTCAGTTTCCCTATAATACCAACAACAGAAGGACTAACTTTAGAAACTACTTTAGAAATAGAATTGGTGTTAGAATTTATTTCTATTGAACTATTTTTATTATTTACTTGTATTGCATCTAAATTATTTGCCAAGCTATCTAACAGTATGTATTGTTTTCCGTCTATCACTTTAACTGACCCATTTAACGGCTTTCCGTCTATTTTTAGTGTTACATCACTTGCGGCAAACGTTCCTGTTGTCATAAGTACTATAGCAGAAAACACACTAATTGCTCTAATTATGGTTGTTTTTTTATTCATATATACTCCATGCCTTTTTCAAAAATCAACTGTGTATAGGCATGGACTTATTCCCCCCTTTTTCTTTTGTTTACATCATTGCTTAAGTATTTCATTTTAAAGGTCATCAAAAATACAAGCAATTATTTTTGGCAACAAACCATTGATAAATCTCCCGCACCGATAGAATTTTATGTACAAAATTTGATTTAAATAGCAAAAATACTTTCAGTAATATATTTTACCACCTATACTAAGTCAATACAATTGTAGATAACGCTCATCAATTGAAAAAAATTCCCTAAAAGATTTATATATATTTATATAACCATTTAGGGAATTTTGGTTTACTCTCAAATATAACTGCAATATTTTCACTGCTATACTTTAAATTTAGTAACTGCTGTATTCAAATCTTCTGATAGCTCTTTTAATTCTTTTGCTTGATATGATAACTCTTCAGCTGCTGCAATTTCCTCCTCTGTACTAGCAAATATTTCCTCTGTAGTTGCTGCTGATTGCTGCGCTACTGCTGAAATATTCTCAATAATTTCTAATACATTGTTCTTTGCTTTCATAATACTTTCTACTGATTCTTCTGTTTTTTCAATATTGGATACCACTTCTCCCATAGCACTGAATACAGTACCAAACAAGCTTTCTGTATCTTTAACGGCATTTATCTGCTCATTAACCACTTCATTAGATTTTAACACCTCTTTTACAGTATCATTTGTTTTGTTTTCTATTGAAGTAATAATGCTATTTATAATCCTATTAAATTCTTTTGATTTATCTGCCAGCTTACTAACTTCACTAGCTACTACTGCAAAACCTTTTCCGGCATCACCTGCACGAGCGGCTTCAATAGAGGCATTCAGTGCTAATAAGTTTGTCTGTTCAGAAATAGAATTCTGAAGCTTAACAATTTTCTGTATTTCATTCATGCTATTACTCAAATCATTTATATTTGCATATACTTTATTAGTGGTATCGCTTACCTGTAGCGACTTATCATTCAGTTTACTAATAGTACTAGATGCATTGGCATTTAATCCATTTATCTTGTTTGCTATAGATATTACATGAGTCACATTTTGATCCACTACTGCAATTCCTTCAGAAAGATCATTCATAACAATAACACTATCACTTATCTGAGATGCTTGATCTGTCGAGCCTTTTGCTATTTCGCCAATTGTCTGTGCAATTTGTCCTGATACAGTATATGTAGATTCAGAAGCTGTAGTTATCTTGTCTGCTGAAGAAAAAACACGTTGTGATGAATCCTTAACCTTTGTAATAAGGGAATTTATATTTGCCAGCATTTCATTATAACTGTTGCAAACATCAGCTATCTCATCAGCTCCATAATCTATTACTTGATCCGTTAAATCTCCGCCTTTTGCCTTTTTCATAGTTAATACAAGTCTGCCTAAAGGCATTGAAACACTTCTTGCAATAAAAAGACACAGTAAAAATGCAGCTATAATACAAACTATTCCAATAAAAGTAATTCTAGCTCCTAAATCCTTGGCAGCACTATTTAGATAATTATATGGAATTACTGATACAACATACCAATCCTTGTTCTCACCTATTTTAGAATATGTTACAAGGCTTTGTGCACCATTGATTTTAATATCAAGGTTAGCTGCATTTGTTTTAGGATTGTCTTTATTTAAGCTTGCTATTTCACTTGCAATAAGCTTAGAGCTATCATTTACTGAACCAACAGGATAACTTTGTTCATTCCTTGAGGCTAACAGTTTTCCTTCACTATCAATAACAAATATAGGGAAGGCTTCCTTGGTATCTGAGTCTATTCCAATATCCATATCCTTAAATCCATTAGCAAGGTAATTTGTATCAGGGATTAGCACCATTTTTGCAACAATACCTCCTCCATCTATACCCCTTATGTCCTGTTGAATTCCATAATAGCTTAATTTCTTATTTGATTGCACAAAATCAATATTTGACCACTCAAGCTTCTTTGTAGTTTTTTCTAATATCTTTTGAGCATCAAGTTCATTTTGTCCATCGGAATAAAATGCAATATTTGAAAAATTATCTCCATACAATATTGCGCAATAAAATACACCTTGCGCAGTAACAAACTTTGTTTCTATAAATTCAGAAATAATTCTGGATTGCTCAAGCTTATCATAGGCAGTTCCAAAATTGTATTCGTCAATGGCATCTTGTATGTTTCTATTTAGACCGATATCATTTATGTACGCTTCCATGCGGCTCACTTCGTTATTTAATACAACACCTGTTTGCTCCATAACTTGTAAGGAATATCTTTTAACCTTATCATCAATTGCACTTATTGAAGAATTATACGAATAGATACCTGTAGTAAATATTGCAGCAATCAATAAAAAAACAAAAGATACAATTAATCTTACTTTAATTCTAAATTTTCGTAAAAATATAGCTTTCTTTGGCAATTTTAAAGTTTTGTTTTTACCATTATCATGTTTATTCCGGCTGAATATTTTTCTTTTTATAGAATTAGTTACAGAACTGAGCGATTTTAACAATAGCTTAATTTTTGTAAATTCAGCTCTAAAATGTTTTTTGCTCATATCAAATGGCCTCCCTTGTAGTGCAATTGTTATGCTCTATGCATTGTATATTAGATTTTATTATATCTTGATTTTGCATGAGCAGTCATATTTTTGTCACATTCTTACTATTTTTGTCGTATTATGTACATAATAAATAATATATTACTTTGATAATATTTGCAAGCCATTTAATTGACAAAATAGCTGGAGATTTGATATATGAGCCATTTGTAAAATATGGCAAAGTACTTTTGTTGTAATAACATTGATACTTTAGTTAAATATTATGTAAAAAAATAAATGTATACTTTTCTAAAAACATACGCATCAAATATAATTTTATCCACATTTCAAAGCAAATTAGCATAAAAAAACACCAGCCAAAATGAAAATCATTTTAACCAGTGTTTAGATTATATATAAATATGTATTCTATTAAATTCTAAATTTCGAAATTTCTTTATTGAGAGCTTCCGAAAGCTTTTCCAACTCTCTTGCCTGATTTGATAGTTCTTGGGCTGCAGTTATTTGCTCTTGTGTACTAGCAGAAATCTGCTCTGTTGCAGCTGCTGATTGCTGTGCTACTGAAGATATATTTCCTATTGCCCCTAGTACGTTATCCTTTGACTTCATTATATTTCCAACTGACTTTTCCGTCAACTCAATGTTTGCTACTACATCCTTCATAGAACCAAATACTGTCTCAAACAATTTTTCTGTACCCTTAACAGAATTTATCTGCTCATTAACTACATCATTAGACTTGAGTACCTCTTTAACAGTATCTTCAGTTTTCTTACCTATAGATGCTATTATGTTATTTATTAAACTGTTAAATTCTTTCGATTTCTCTGCCAGCTTGCTAACCTCACTAGCAACTACTGCAAAACCTCTTCCTGCATCACCAGCACGAGCCGCTTCAATAGAAGCATTCAGTGACAATAGATTTGTTTGTTCTGAAATAGTATTCTGCATCTTGAGTATCTTTTGTATTTCTTTCATGCTATTGCTAAGCTCATTTATGTTTGTATAAACTTTATTAGTTGTTTCACTCACTTGAGCCGATTTTGTATTAAGCTCACTAATAGTACTAGCTGCATCTTCATTTAATCCGTTTATCTTGTGAGCTATAGATATTACTTTAGTTACATTCTCTTCAACTAAAGTAATACCCTCTGATAGTTTACTTATATCTGAAACACTGTCATTTATTTCTGATGCTTGATCTGTAGCACCCATAGCCATCTCTCCTACAGACTGAGCAACCTGTTCAGAAACAGAGTATGTTGATTCTGAAGCTGTCGTTATCTTGTTTGCAGAAGTAAATACATATTTTGAGGCAGCTCTTACCTTATTTATAAGCGAACATATATTTGAAAGCATGTCATTGTAGTTATTACACACATCCGCCATTTCATCTTTCCCATTATCTGCTACATATTCTGTTAAATCCCCATCCTTTGCCTTTTTCATGGCTGTAACAAGCTTACTAAGTGGCTTTGAGACACTTCTAGCAATTATTATGCATAGCAATAGTGCAAATAAAATACAGATAAATCCCATTAAAATAATTCTAGTTCTTAGCTCATTAGCAGCACTATTTAAATATTTGTAAGGAATAACAGAAACAACATACCAATCCTTTTTACCAATTTTTGAATATGTAACTAAGCTGTCGACTCCACCTACACTAATATCTAAATTAGCTGATATAAGGCTTTTATCCTTTTCCAATTTATTTTTTATTTCATCAGCAATAAATTTTGAATTGTCATTTGACGAATCAATAGCATAGCTTTTAGCATTTCTAGTTGCTAATATTCTACCCTCGCCATCAACTACAAATATCGGAAAACCCTCATCTGAAGCTGATTCTTTACCGATATCTAATTCTTCAAATCCGCTGGCAAGATAGTTGGTTTTGGGAATTAACACCATTTTGGCAATAACTCCTCCACTATTAATACCGTTTATGTTTTGTGTAATACCATAATAACTCACTTGCTTACTGGACAGTGTAAAGTCCACATATGACCATTTTAATTGCTTAAAATCTGATTTTGCTATTTTTTGAGAGTCTAACTCTTCTTGTCCTCTATTAAAATACTGTATCTGTGAATAGTTCTCACCATGTAATATAGCACAATACTCTACATCATCGGCATTAATAAATTTTGTCATAAAATATTCTTTAATGGTTCTAACCTGCTCAAATTTTTCAAAATCAGTTCCTGAATTATACTTAATTACAGCATTTTGAATATTTCTATCTAAGCCAACATCATTAATGTACGCTTCCATTCTTTCTACTTTGTTATCTAATATAACACTGGTTTGATCCATTACCTGCAATGAATACCTTTTGACCTTATCGTCAATAGTTTGTGTTGATGAGTTATATGATGATATGCCAGTGATTAATATTACAGCAACTAATAGTAAAACAAAGGATGCAATTAATCTAGTTTTGATTTTAAATCTTCTGAGAAATACGAATTTACTAGTGCTTTTTGACGGTTTACCAATATTTTTGCCTTCACTAGTTTTCCCCTTCCTAGAAAATTTACTTGTTATAGAAAAAAATAGTGAAGATATTTTGGTAAAAAATGATTTGAATTTTAATCTTAGCTTATATGTACTCATAATTCTCCTTTATATGATTAGACATATATAAAATCCTATTTTACTGTCATTTCGATGATTATTTGTAATAGATTTACATTATTGTATTTAGTACCTATATCATTATTATATTACGTTACTATTAGTTTCTTTTCAAGTCTTATTTTTACATATATTTAAAATATTTTGTCATTTTCAATATAAATCTTTAAAATACTTTATTTTGCACCAATTTGCATAACAAAAGCACGTGAAAGAAAAGTTATTCCAACCTTATTCTATCTCGTGCTTCATATTATCTAATTTAAATTGTTTAAATAGCTTTATGACATGCGAAGAGAACAATCAATGTATTAAATATAACCTTCACACTTTTCTAGTTTTTTTGCTAAAATTGTACTCTCTCTAAGGGAACATAACATAGCTTGTTATCAATTCTTTTACTTTCCATAAGTGAAATAGCATTTACCTTAATGGCAATATCATTTAGTTTTATTTTATTTACCAACTGGTCAAATTCTTCTATTCTAACTTCTCTAGCTAATGTTATATGTGGATTGAAGCCCCTCTCTTCTTTATTGTATCCATTATTCAATAAATTGATTTCAAGTTTATTATACAATGCTTGTAACTCTTGACTACTCTGCAGCCCAATCCATAGAATTTTCTTATTTCCCCTATCAAATTTTCCTATTTTATTTAGTCTCAGTTCAAACTCTGACGTGCAAGCTCCAAGGCAGCTGTCTTCGTGTATTTCCTTCTCGTAAAGCTGGCATGTTGGTACAAACTTTTTTGTTGAGCTTTCTAAGCTAGAAGCAGTAGCTTTCAATGCCGATATTAACAGCTCTGCTTGATGATGACTTTGCTCTCCAATAAAACGCAAGGTTAAGTGAAAATTATCCTTTGAGGTGAAATTTCCTCCAATACAATACTGCCTAATCTCTTTTTGTATACAGAATAAGTATTCCTTTAATTCTTCATTAAACTCAATAGCAAAAAATAATCTCATTTACTTTCCTTTCATAAAGACAATACCTCCTGAAGCTCAGTCCCATACTTTTAAACTGAGTTGCTTAATGTATTTTCAGTCCGAGCTTCAACAAGTTAACCACAAATTCCACTAACCACAATATCCTGCCCAACATCAGCAATTGGTATTATTGCTGTTCCCTTGCTGTCCAAAGCAATAATTGTTTTTGCACCGCTTCCAATTGTTATCGAAATATTTTTGGGAACTTTGTGTCCTTTATCTGGTGTAATAGTCAAATGTAGTTCTCCTTCAGAAACACTGTTAGTCAGCTTTCCATTTGCAATAGAGGCTTTAATGCTATATGGCAAAGTGTTATTCTGCATAACAGACGCAATTACTGTATAAATTACCTCATGACCTTTGGCAGTAGGATGGGGATCAAAAGTTTTGCCCGTATCGGCATTTACAAGTATAGTTCCCTTCCTAGCTTTTGCGAAAGCTGAATAAACATCAGCCACAAGATAGTTTTTCCCATTATCAGAGTCGCTAATGATCTTTGCGTTTATTGTGTCTATTGCTGTATTACAAAAGCTGGCAATTTGTATATCATATGGATTATAAATGGTGTTTACTACAATTTGAGCATCAGGATTCAGTTCTTTTATTTTTCTTATTATTTTAGCAAAGTTTCCTTCATCATTATTTGCTTTATCTCCGACAAATGTCTTGGTAGCTGCTAATACATTATTTTTCAAGGTCTCCTTTGCACTTTTATTGAAAATAAGCTCCATTGTTACCTTGAGAATCTCCTGCTTACTGGCATTAAAAAGATTTTTGCCTTTTCCCAGCTTGTCATTTAAAACCTCTGCTAACGCCAAAAACACATCATTTCCACCTATAGAAATTGTTATAACGCCAGCCTCCTCTATTTGAGCTATTGCCGCTTTCTGGTCTGTTGTTGGGGGATTAGTAATTGCATTCAATAGCCTTGTAGAATCTATTCCATCTACTCCTAAATTCACTGATTCTTTCCCTATTTTTTTACTTAATTTGGTAACAAAACTTTTTTCACTTGTTTTATTTTTTACATCGTTACTATTGTAGTTTTCTAAACCATATCCCGTTGTAATAGAATCACCTAACGCAACATAAGAAGTACTTTCATTCATAATATTCATTGGAATATATGTAGTGATAACCTCTTCTACTATATTAGTAGGTGCATAGGCGGGTAAGGATGCTCCAAATAGTGATGCAGCGCTAAGTACGATTGAAAGCACTTCTTTCAATTTCTTCATATAATCAGCTCCAAATTTTTCAAAATATATACTGAGTATTTATACCTATTATTCATTATATATTTTTCAATTTGGTTATTCAAATTAAGAAAATGTGACAATATTAATTAAGCCTAGATTATGTTAACTATATTTGCGTTTTCTTGCTATTCTTTAATAAGTCTAATAAAATATTAATACTATTTCGTATTTAAAAATATGAGACCACATTTTTAAATGCAAATTAGTATAAACAATGGTAAGCAGTACATAATTACTCCCAAATGAATAAATCAATTTCTTATAATATTTACTAGAATAATTACAGAAAAGCAGTTTTCCGTGCCTACTAGTTTATCAAGTCCTTCCAGTAAATAGATCTAGGTATTAAAACATCAATAATCAAAAGCAGAAACTATCAGCACTAATATCAATTCTGAAACCTCATCAATTGCCCCTTTTCAAAGGTCCATTCAGGCGTTTCAAGCACTTCACCAAAATTCACTGAGTACCACGGACTTAATTGCTCGCTATCAGGATTTTTAAGAATGTGAATATCTTGTGCTGGCATGTAGCTCTGCGCTAACAGAAATATTTTTTCGCCAGTTTTCTTATTTTTTGCCATGTCCATAATAATAACAGCATGCCCAGGAGTAGCACCCTTCAAAAACAAATCTCCAATTTGCATATCTTCAATTGCTTCGCTCTTCATTTCTGTTGAGAGAGACAAAGTTCCCGCATATGCAAAAACAATATCAAGGTACCTTCTAAAACTGCTATATTCATTTGAATATTGTGTTTTTTTAGTCCAATAGGTTTTATTCCCATTAATTACAATCCTATTTCCGTTCATCCAGTTTAAGTAATCGGCATTAAATCCATTTGTAAAATTAAAGTGTATTCTTTCATACAATTTCTGTTGGTATAAGTATTCTGCTCTTAACCTAATTGCTGCATCAGCACATTGTTGTAAATCCCGTTCTCCAACATCAATATCAAGAACAGCAACGTGTACATCTTTATTTGTTACATCGCCGTTGTAAAGCTTTATTTTTTCACCATCAGGCTTTACCGGTAAATTTCTTAGGTATTGACCATATGAATCATTTTCCACTTTGACCCGCTCAAATCCCTCTGGAGCGTTTATTCTTCCTTCAACTGTGCTACCACTTTCTTTAATAAGTTTTTCAACACTTTTCACAACCGGAATAGCTTCATCC
>JAEZIB010000067.1 GCA_023416275.1 Bacillota bacterium
CCATCTGGCAAAATACAAAGAAAGCGAAGCCACTTGCCTTACGCATTATTTGCTTTTCAAATAATCCAAGCTGTAAGTGAAAAGTGCAGCTTTTAAAAGCAAAAAGTCCGATGACAATATAATATAAAATATTAATAGCAACATTAAGCCTCGTTAGACCTACACTGTCTGTTCCCCCAATTACTATTAATATACTAAAAATTAAGGTTGAAAGTCCTTTAATAATTAGTGCTAATTTTTGAAATATATATTTCTGATAGGCAGTCAAAATTCCTATAAACATCTGACCGAATATGGTTAATACAATGCTAAAAATTAGCATAGATACCATTTGCTTAGCTTTTAAAATCTGTTCAGAAGAGAGTGACATTGAAAATATATTCTGTACATTATTATAAATGATAATTCCAATAATCATTGCAACTGCAGATAAAATACAGTAAACAACAACAATAGTGGATAAGAATTTGTTGATTGCCGTTTGGTTATTCTCAGCTGTGTAACGGGAAACATAACGTGTTATTGTCACGCCGAACCCCATATCCATTATAGCTAAATTGCTAATAAACGATCCAATTAATTGGTATAGCCCATATTCACTCTGTCCTAAGTTATTCAACAGGGTAGGAACTAATACTAAGCCTACTATTAAGTTAATACCAGTTGCTAACAGTGACAATACTATGCCGATATAGGTTTCATCTTTAAATAGCTTACTCATAGCCCATTTTCCTTCTATTGACGGCAGCAAAAGCATTCTTTAAGTATGCTTTTGATATTTCAATACTTTCAGATAAATGCTGTTTGGTTATCTGATAGTCAATAGTCTTAATAGCTTCAAGGTCTGTATTGTTGTATATTATTCTGCTCGTCAAGTTAGCTGTGTTGAGCAGAGACTCTATTCTGGAGGCGCGTGATTTTGGAGGAATAGTATAAAACTCCTTTTCAAATATTATAGAAAAGGCCGTACCATGAAAAGAATTGGTTACAACATAGCTTGCGTTTTTCAAATACCCCAAAAACTCAGATGGGGAGGCAGTATTTATAAAATAATGGGTATGAAAATTATTAGTCCATCCGCTGAAGGAAATTGTCTTTAGCTTATGTTTTTCTGCCAATAATTTTGCAAGGCTATAGCACCTCTCATCATTATCAAAGCAATATATGAAAACATAATCATTAATTGCAGGTTTTATCATTAAATCCTCATAAGCTTCTGCATCAAGTAAAAATACAGGGTCAAGGACATGTGTAACACTGCTTAAGCCTGCATTTTCCAGTGCGCTTTTGGCTGTTTCTTCTCTAGCTGAAATATAGTCAAAGCTATCCAGATACTTTCGTAATTTTGTAGCATATTCAGCTGTAATAATATCTTTACCTATACTTGCTCCATAAGAAATTTTTGCAACTCCATCTTTTACAAATGATAAAAAATAACCTTCATCCAATTGACCAAGAATTTCATCATTCCAAACCTGATCACTTCCAGTAATGAAAATATCAGCAAAGGGCTTGCATTTGTTAAGTTCAGCAATGCTATGATATTTTTCTTTAGTGCAATCTAAATATTTTTCTATAAATAATCTGAAATTCTTCTTACGTTTAATAGAAAGAAGCGCTTTTATATTCCCATATATAAAGTCTTTTATCTTAGAAAATATAGTACCCTGCTTTATTTTAAAGGAGTAGTCTCCTATACCAAATTGTCTAGGCTGATAATCAAGAATATTTGCAGTAACACCTATTTGTGTCAAATATCTTTTCAATGCCAATGCTTGCAAAACAGCACCATAATTGGTTACATAATGAAATGTTAATATCAATGCCTTCATTAAATTACCTCACTTTATTCAAAAATTCTTGTAGTAACTGAAAAGCTTTTGGCAACAAACCCTTGATAAGTCTGAGTAGAAATTATATATATAAAAGTTGTGTTAATATCTATATCATGTGGAGGAATAGTAGGATTTTGTTCAAGAACTATCAGATGGAAGTAATTGAATTTGATTATTCAAACAGATATTAATTAAAGACAATATAAATGCAATACCCATATATGATTCTATCGTATAGTAACCCACTTCATTGATAAAAGTGAGACAAACATAAGTAATTAAATAGATTAGGATGTTGTTAGCAGTATCTCTATCCTCAAGAGCTTTGCTTTTTGATACTATATTAAATAGCAAAGCTATATATGAAATTAAGGCGAATATACCATATTGTACAAACCAAAACAAAGGCGAGCTATGAGGAGAACAAAACTTTGGGGGGATTGCATATATAAAATATGAGCCCATTGGAGCTCCCAATAACCAATAATTATTTATATTACTGAGATAGTTTTTCCAAGTGATAAATCTAATTTCTTCCTCAAAAGTTGAAAAAGCATTAAAGCTGCTGAATCTATTAAAAAAGTTATCAATAATTCCGTTTCCTAATATTAAGTAGGTAACTGATACGCATATAGTAGCTATTATAAGGAGTTTAATTGGGCGAGTAGACTTTATATTAAAAAAAATAAAGAATAGGATTCCTATGAAAACGGCAACTAATATAGATCTTGAAATTCCAAAAATACCTGACAATACTACTATGATAGTTCCAAACAAAAAGAACCTCCTGTTTGCTTGTGACTTATCAAAATACATTAAGAGCCAAAGCCAGCCAAAGGCCAAAAAGGCTCTGACTCCGATATTCCAAAAGCCACCTCCGAAATTAATGTCACCAATAGAAACTTTCCTGACTCCTATTAGTTCGGGATGAAGTAACAGCATGAGTATAATAGGTATTAAAAGTGCTATCATCACTAATTTCAAACAATGATTTAGTTTCTTTTTGCTATCAATTTCATAGACAATCCACATTATGAGTGAACCGATGCTAAGCCATCGAGTTAGATTAATGAAATAGAAGCCCTCTTGGAATTGAATAACTGGCAATCGGAAAGAGGGGCTTAAAAATCCTATACCACCATACTCTGCTATAAGCAATATATGCTTAATAATAATAATTGCCAGCAGAAAATACAGAGGCATGAGCAATTTTTTCATACTCTGTATACAGCAGGTTTTATAAAACCATACTGGCAAAGTGAAAACCAATCCAATAGTGATAAGGTTGTATATCAAACTCATAATGCCTGCACTCCAACTAAAGAATAGCAGATAGGTATTTGTTGCACATTTACATGTAATTATTAAGAAAATAACTGTGTATAATAAAAGTCCAGAGGCTTTGTTGGATTTTAACAAATAAGACTGCTTAGATAGACCTAACTTGTTATGATTACTACTATACGTATTCATTTTTTATCCACCAATTCTATAGAATTTTTTTATACACTCAAAAAATAAAGTTGGACTGATAATATATATAAGAGAAGTTGCATTAATCCTAAAATCGGGAAAAAGTAATAATTGCAGCATGTGCTTTTTTGCTTCTTTAGGTTTTATGCACGAATCAAATAAGTCTCTTCTGTTAGCTTTTGAGAAGGTTTTTAATATGGTCCATAGTATTCTGCTGCATCCAAACTTATGAAAAACCGAGTAAAAGCTACTGTTGTTTTTTTGTAAGTACTCATCAACTCTGTACATGGCTGTCAATAGGTCTAATTTACTGATAGACACTTTATTTGTTGCAGAATGAGGATTGTCAAAATAACCGTATAGCTGCATGTCTGAAGCTATTCCAGAATTGCAATGACAAAGATATTTCCATGTAAATTCTCTATCTTCACCATATTTAGTATTAGGGGTAAAGCTAATCATAAACTGATTAAGAATTTGCTTTTTAAAAATAAACATTGTCATTCCACATGGGATGTATTGAAACAAAAGATTTTCTTGAAGCTGGTAATTGTTAAATAAGATAGTTTTGCCGATATTATCAAATTTCTCATCTGATAGCTTATCGACATTTCTTGTGAAGCTGCAGAATACAGTATCAGTTTTTGTATTTTCAATTATCTCCACCAGATACCCTATCATAGATGGATGGTATATATCATCGGCATCTAGAAACATTAAATACTTTCCACAAGAGGCTTCAATTCCTGTGTTGCGCGCAACACTAACTCCTTTATTCTCTTGTGTTAAAATTTTATAGTTTAAATCACTACTTAATAAGCAATTCTCTATAACATTTAAAGTATTATCTGTTGAACCTGCGTTAATAAAAATAACTTCAAAGTTTTTATAAGTCTGTGCTGTAATAGAAGCAATTGTTGTTTTTATGGTGTTTTCAGCATTATAGCATGGAATTATTATGCTGACATTTGGGGTATGCATTTTAAATATCCTCCTATAATCTTTGAATAGGAATGAGTTGCTTTGTGTCATTGCTCCACTTCTGTTGGTGTTCCAGTATTCACTATAGCAAGCCCAAATTAACCTAATTATCATTATATGAAGTACACCAATAAAAGGTGAATGGTTTTGTTTTTGTTTGGTAACAAACCATTGAAAAGTCTCCCGCACGGATAGACTTTACTTGGAGAAGGTGAGTTTTTTATCATAAATATCAACATATA
Organism: Bacillota bacterium; assembly: GCA_023416275.1. Taxonomy (GTDB): domain Bacteria; phylum Bacillota; class Clostridia; order Acetivibrionales; family DSM-1351; genus Ruminiclostridium. The sequence continues at coordinate 4,532 of JAEZIB010000067.1, forward strand.
GTTTGCAAAAAAAATGTGTTCTAACTATATATTGTATTGTCATAGCCTGAAGAGTAATGGAAATATAAGTGTTTTATTGTCGTAAAAAAATGAATAATTAGTAATATTTAGTAAAATGTGATATTATTATAAAAATAATAATTTTTAGGAGGTACAATCTTATGAAAAAAAGAAAATTGGGAATTGTCCTACTTACAGTAACACTATTAATTACCTCAAGTGTTTACGCACAAAAGCCAGTTCAACATCCACAAAAAGGTAGTGTTACGCTAATTGACAAGGGTGATTATTTCGAGGTGGCTTTAGATCTAAAAAAAGCTAAATCACATCGTGATATTGGCAAAGCTTATGCTAAAGAAATCCTAAAAAAGGTACCTGATTACGAAGCTATTATTGATTCTTATTTGGCAGAAATGACAGGAACAGATGATGCGTATAATGTTTTTATTGGCAGGGTGAATGATATCAAGCCACAAATAAATAAGGACTATAGAGATGAAATAGAAGGTATGGGTTCTGAAATGTCAGCAGAAAGCACCTTTGTACGTGGAGATGGTAAACTTTCTACGGATGAATTGTACATAATGAATTTGTTCCCTGACATTGCTAGAGGGACGCAGTGCTCAGCATTAGCTGTATATGGTAAAAGATCACAAACTAAAAACACAATGGCTGCAAGAATGCTTGATTGGACCATTGGTTCAAAAAATCAACTGGCTAAAATACAGAGTGTTATGACTATAAAGAATGGTCAAAAGTCGATTTGTACGATTGGCTATCTAGGCTTCTTGGGCGTTATTACAGGTCTTAATGATAATAAAGTCTTTGCGGCGATTTTAGATTCGAAAATAGGTCAGCAATATACTTCAGCATCTAAGAACTCATATCCATTTGATATAAGATATGCACTTGAGAATGAAAACACCATTAATGGAGTTACTTCCTACATGAAATCCGATAAAAGAGGATATACCTTTGGACATCTTATTTTCTTATGTGATTCAAAGACAGCATCAGTTTTAGAAAATAACATATCAGGAACCTCTGAAGCACTACGTGAAGTAAGAACGGAAAAATCTATTTTAAATGAAGGTATTGAGTGGGGAATTGATAATTCTATAGGAACAGTTAATTCATTTATTCTCAAAGGCAATCTTGATAACCATAGCATAAGTTTAGGAAACACACAAAGATGGGAACGTATGAAAGAACAACTTACATCAAAGGGCGATGTTGTTACGCTAGATGAATTGGAACAGGTTATAACTTTCCATAATGGTGCTACCGGTATTGGAATCCAATCAGAAGGCTCAATTTATAACGATAGATCTCAGCAAATAGTTTTATTCGAACCAAGGAATCTCAATTTAAAAGTATTTTTCAGACCTAAGGATGGTGTACTGCCAGATGATCCTGAATTTAAAACAATAAAGGTTAAGTTTTAAAAATACATACCTCAACTTTTATAACTGAAAACGTATAGACTTTTTGCGTGGGAAAGTTGAATTTTATTGGAAAAAATCTTTTAATACACAAGGAAATGAGATATTGTACTTGAAATTTCTTCATATATTTTCGTATAATATATTAATAGATTGTTAAATTTTTAATTTTTATGTTAGCTGACATTGTTTTTTATTTGATGTCAGCTAATTTATTTGTTATAATACAATTATAAAAATACTGTATACAAAATTATAGTATATTAAATTTTTGAAGCCTTTACGAAAAAGCAAATAAATGATAGACTATTTCGTTGAAGAGTATAATTAGTATTAAAGGAGGAAGTATAATGTCAAGACGTAAACAATCAATGGACGGTAATACAGCTGCTGCACACGTAGCGTATGCATATACTGAAGTTGCCGGCATTTACCCAATTACACCGTCAAGTCCAATGGCCGATTGCTGTGACATGTGGTCTGCTGCTGGCAGAAAAAACATTTTTGGCAATACAGTTAAAGTAGTTGAGATGCAATCAGAAGCTGGTGCTGCAGGAACTGTACATGGTTCTCTTGCTGCAGGTGCTCTTACAACAACATTTACAGCATCACAGGGTCTGCTTTTAATGATTCCTAATATGTATAAAATAGCTGGTGAGCAGTTACCATGCGTATTTGATGTATCAGCACGTACAGTTGCTGCTCAGTCATTGAATATATTCGGTGACCACAGTGACGTTTATGCATGTCGTCAAACAGGTTTTGCTATGTTAGCTGAATCAAATACACAAGAAGTTATGGATTTAAGTGCTGTTGCACATCTTGCTTCTATAGAAGGAAAAGTACCATTCTTAAATTTCTTTGATGGTTTCCGTACATCACATGAAATGCAGAAAATAGATATCTGGGATTATGAAGATTTAAAAGAAATGTGCAACATGGATGCTGTTAAGGCTTTCCGTGATCATGCATTAAACCCAGAAAAACCAGCTATGCGTGGTTCACATGAAAATGGAGACGTTTTCTTCCAACACCGCGAGGCTTGTAATACAGTTTATGATGAATTGCCAGCAGTTGTTGAAAAATACATGGCTAAGGTTAATGAAAAGTTAGGTACAAATTACGATTTATTCAATTACTACGGAGCTCCAGATGCAGAGCGCGTTATCATTTGTATGGGTTCCTTCTGTGATGTAGCTGAAGAGGTTGTTGATTACTTAACAGCTGCAGGTGAGAAGGTTGGACTTATCAAGGTTCGTTTATACCGTCCTTGGTCTTCAAAGAGTCTTCTCAAAGTTATTCCTAAAACAGCAAAGAAAATTGCTGTTCTTGACCGTACAAAAGAGCCAGGCGCATTAGGCGAGCCACTTTACCTTGATGTTGCTACAACACTTCGTGAAGCAGGAATGCATGATGTAGTAGTTGTTAATGGACGTTATGGACTTGGTTCAAAGGATACTCCTCCTTCATCTGTATTTGCTGTGTATACAGAATTAAACAAGGATGAACCCAAATCACGTTTCACTCTTGGTATCGTAGATGATGTTACAAACTTGAGCTTACCAGAAATCAAGCCAGCTCCTATCACATCTGCTCCTGGTACTGTAGAATGTAAATTCTGGGGTCTTGGTGGAGACGGTACAGTTGGTGCTAACAAGAACTCAACTAAGATTATCGGTGACCACACTGACAAATATATACAAGCATACTTCCAGTATGACTCTAAGAAGACAGGTGGTATTACAATATCACATCTTCGTTTTGGTGATAAGCCAATTAAGAGCCCATATTACATAAATCAGGCTGACTTTGTTGCATGTCACAACCCATCCTATGTTGTTAAAGGATATAAAATGGTTCAGGACGTTAAGCCAGGCGGAATCTTTATGATTAACTGTCAATGGTCTGATGAAGAATTATCAGCTAATCTAAATGCTGCTGCAAAGAAATATATTGCAGATAACAATATTCAATTATACACAATCAATGCTATTGATAAAGCAGCTGAGATAGGTATGGGTAAACGTACTAATACTATTCTTCAATCTGCATTCTTCAAATTGGCAAATGTAATGCCAATCCAAGAAGCTGTCGACTTTATGAAAGCTGCTGCTAAGAAGTCCTATGGCAAAAAAGGTGATGCAATCGTAGAGATGAACTACAAGGCAATTGATGCTGGTGTAGAAGCTATCCACAGAGTTGAAGTTCCAGCTTCATGGTCAAATCCAGAAGCAGATGCTCCAGCACCAGAGCTCACAGGTCGTCCTGAAGTAGTTAAGATGGTTAAAGAGCTTATGATTCCTATGGCATTAATGGATGGTGACAGCCTACCAGTATCAGCCTTCAAGGATATTGCAGATGGACAGTTTGAATTAGGTGCTGCTGCTTATGAAAAACGTGGTACTGCTGTAAATGTTCCAGAATGGGATCCAGAAAAATGTATTCAGTGTAACAGCTGTTCATTTGTATGTTCACATGCAACTATTCGTCCATTCATGCTCAGTGAGGATGAAATAAAGGCTGCTCCTTCAAATATCAAGCTTGCTGATACTAAGCCAAAGGCTAGTGAATACAAGTTTACAATGAGTGTTACTCCACTTGACTGTATGGGATGTGGAGAATGTATTACAGTTTGTCCTAAGGATGCTATCAAGATGGTACCTCAGGAATCACAAGCACATGAGCAGCCAGTATTTGATTACTTAGTTGCTAATGTAGGTAAGAAACCAGGAGTACCAGAGGCTACAACAGTTAAGGGTTCACAGTTCTGTCAGCCACTTCTCGAATTCTCAGGAAGCTGCGCAGGATGTGCTGAAACATCTTATACTCGTTTAATAACTCAGCTCTTCGGTGAACAAATGTATATTTCAAATGCTACAGGATGTTCTTCTATCTGGGGTGGTCCTGCTGCAACATGTCCATATACAGTAAATAAAGATTCAAATAAGGGTCCAGCATGGGCTAACTCATTATTTGAAGATAATGCAGAACATGGATACGGTATGTACCTTGGACAGAAAGTACTTCGTGATCAAGCTATTGAAAATCTTAAGACGCTAGCTGCTTCTGATAAAGCATCAGCTGAGTTTAAAGCTGCTTTTGATAAGTTTATGGAAACAAAAGAAAAGACAAGAGAAAACGGTGCTGCTGTTGATGCATTAATCGTTGAATTGGAAAAGGCTGCTGCTGCTGGATGTGAGCTTTCAAAAGAAGTTCTTGACAAAAAGCAGTACCTCACTAAGAAGTCTGTATGGATACTCGGTGGTGATGGATGGGCTTATGATATCGGATTCGGTGGACTTGACCATGTACTTGCATCAGGTGATAATGTAAACGTATTTGTATTTGATACAGAAATGTATTCAAATACAGGTGGTCAGGCTTCTAAGGCTTCCAACATCGGTGAGGTTTGTCAATTCGCTGCTGCTGGTAAGGAAATCGGAAAGAAGAACCTTGCTGAAATTGCTATGAGCTATGGCTACGTATATGTAGCACAGATTGCTCTTGGTGCTAACCCAGCTCAGGCTGTTAAGGTTATTGCTGAAGCAGAAGCTTATCCAGGACCTTCACTTATCATTGGATACTCACCTTGTGAACTCCACGGAGTTAAGGGTGGCATGAACCACTGTCAGGATGAAATGAAGGCTGCTGTTAAGTCAGGATACTGGAATTTATTCTCCTTCAACCCAGCGCTTAAGGCAGAAGGAAAGAATCCATTTACATTGACTTCAAAACCAGCTGATGGATCATACCAGCAATTCTTGAATAACGAAACTCGTTATACAAGCTTGGCTCGTCAGTTCCCAGAACGTGCAAAAGAACTCTTCGATGCATCTGAAAAGGCTGCAATGGAGCGTTATGACCACTTGTTAAAGTTGGTAGAGCTTTATAAGTAATAGGTTTTTAAAGGCTCGGAAGCCTAGTTTGTGAGAACGTGGTATGTTTTCGAGCTGTGGAAAGCAAAAGTTTCATTTCATTAATTTAATTGCCAGCGAAACAGAGAGTTGGCTTGAAATTAGATGAATCGATGGAATAGTTAATAATAATGTGGGTCTGTGCTTAGAGGATTATCTATCTAATACTCATAGACGTCGGATAAAAATAAAGCCTTCGCGTAACTATCTAGTAGGGTAGTTGCGTGGGGGCTTTGTTTGGCTCTATGTCAAATTATTGGGGTAAGTATCTTAGAAAATTTGATGTAGAATTCTTGTTTGTTTATATTTATACTTTTATAGTACATATATTTTTCTAAGCACATAAGTCATTACAAAGTCAATTACCGTTAAACCCCTTAAAACCAAACTATAGTCCGATAGCATTTGGGTTTTTCAGTTGATAGTAATTGACTAAAGTCAATTATGGTTCAAGCCTTCGCCCGATATGCTATCTGTTTTTAGGTGAATTGTGAATTTGATGCAGTTTGGGTTTGAATTTGTTTTATGATTTCTAGGAGGTTTTAGTCAATAGTAATTGACTTTGTGCAGTTAATGGTATTGATTGCAGAATATTTAACAGAGCCGGGATATGAAGCCATGTTAAATGGCATTACTATTTCACGGCAAAAAAATGGATTAAATGTGGAGGTGTATGTAATGTTCAAAAGTAAGAGATTTAGAGTTTTTTTACAATTGGTGACTGCTTTGTTTGTTATTTCAGCCATTTCTTCTGGGGTAAATGTCTCAGCAGCATCAGAGCTATCACCTGATTTCCAACAGTTAAACCACGCACAGCTTCTTTCTGATATGGGAACTGGCTGGAATTTAGGCAATTCCTTTGAAGCGTCCGTCAACGGTAACCCTTCTGAGACAAGCTGGAACAATCCTACCGTAACAAAGGATTTAATTACAAAGGTTAAAAATGCAGGTTTTAATACGATTCGTATTCCGGTATCTTACCTTAACAAAATAGGCAGTGGACCTGACTACACTGTTGAAGCTGCTTGGCTCAATAGAGTTAAGGAAGCTGTTGACTATGCAATAAGTCAGGATATGTATGTTATGATCAATATGCATGGTGACGGCTACAAAACAGTTGTAGGCTCATGGCTTATAGTTGATGCAGTGGATCAAGATACAATAAGAGAAAAATATGCAAAGGTATGGCAACAAATAGCTAATAAATTTATAAATTACGATGAGCATTTGATTTTTGAATCTATGAATGAAGAATTTGACGGTGACTGGGACGACCCTAAACCTGCAGATTATGCAAACTTAAATGTCTATAATCAGATATTTGTTGATACAGTAAGAAAAACAGGTGGAAACAACAGCGCTAGATGGTTGCTGATACCTGGCTGGAATACCGATATATACTATACAACTGGTGATTTCGGCTTCAAGATTCCAACAGATACTTATAGATCGGCTTCAATTCCTGCTTCAGAAAAGAGGATAGCAATATCTGTCCATTATTATACGCCTTGGGATTTTTGCGGTGCCGAATCTCAAATAACCCAATGGGGAGCAACTGCAACCGTAGCTGACAGAACTGTGTCATGGGGTCAGGAAGACTATATGGAGTCCCAGTTCAATATAATGTACAATAAATTTGTAAAGCAGGGCTACCCTTTTGTAGTGGGAGAATACGGCTCCATAGACAAGACAAAGTCCGACCCAGAAAACAATACCTATCGTCAAATATTTGCAAAAACATTATGCTCAAAGACAAAAAAATATGGTGGTGTTCCTGTATACTGGGACAATGGGTATAACGCAAGTGCAGGTTTTGGAGTGTTTGACAGAAACACAGGTCTTGCTACTCAGCAGGGAATCATTGATGCGATAATGGATGCAGAGGAAACAACGCCTGATTATGACCCCAATGTGGAGCCTATAGTTGTAAAGCCCACTCCTATACCGGATGGGAGTTTTATAGTTACTTACGACAGCAGTGGCAGCGGCACTGTAAATGTGACTATTGAAAGCAAGCTTAGACTGAATATTGACTCGTGGACACTTGAGTTCAAGTTTCCAGGAGATCAGAAGATAACAAGCATATGGGGCGGAAAGTATACTCAGAACGGTTCGTCGGTAGTTATAACAAATGCAGATTACAACGGCAGAATAACTGCAAACGGAGGAAGTACCTCACTAGGATTTAATGTTTCTGGAGGCAGTGAAAAGCCAACAGCCTTTAAGGTAAACGGGTCTCTAGCCGCAGGCAGCGTTGCTGAGCCTGAAATAAAATACGGTGATGCAGACCAGGATGGAAGTATAACTTCTTTGGATTTTGCCACAGTTAAAAAGCATTTGCTTGGAATAGAAATACTCACTGGAGATAAATTTACAGCTGCTGATGTGGACGGTGACAAGAGCATCACAGCATTAGATTTAGGCTATATCAAAAAATATTTATTGGGTATGGCAACATATGAAGATTTTCCTGCTGTGGGGATTTAGTAGAATCATATGTTACTCAGATAAATAGCTACAAATCCATAAAAAAAGCCGTAAACAAAATAGTTGTTTACGGCTTTTAGATGATAACGCGCACACTGTGGCATATTGATTTTCAGCCAGTGGGTGTAAATTAATATGATGGATACGACTGGATGGTTATGCATTCATACAAACCATCACTAGTTTGATTATTCATTACTTTTATCTTTTTTTAAACCCTTTGTAATAAGGGATAAAGCAATAATTAATTCAATAAAAAATATTGTCCAGTTTAATACAGAAATATTTGTTAATGGTGCTTTGTCAATATGTCCTGAAGAAAACCATAAATATTCATTCCAAATAGAAACTAATAATAAATGTGTAAAGGTACCGAATAAAAATTGAACGCCCAATTTAAAAATATTAATACACCTCCATTGATGCTAATATTATGTACATAGATAAGATAATAGCAGGGTAGTTATTGTTTGCAAAATTTTAATATGTATAGTAAATCCATTAAGTTAAAGTTATTATTTGATCTAAAAAATTATTACTTGTATCTGATTTTAAAACTACAATTGACTATAATATTGGTATAAATATTTGGAACTATATATCTTATATAGTTCATATAGCCGTATGAATTCGTCACTATTGGAGTATATTTAATCCATCCATAAGAATTAGGTGGAATGGCATATGTAATGACTGGTTTTTTGAAAAACTTAAGCTAATATTTATATGTAGCTCTGAGTGCCTGAACATCTAAAGCTATGGGTTATGTTATTTGTAGTAGAGTTTAACGATACTTCACTGACTCTCTTGTAACCAGACCAATGGTAGAATGCGTTGAGCAGCTATTCATTACTTTTACCTTTTTTCAATCCCTTTGTAATTAGAGATAAAGCTATAATAAATTCAATAATAATTATTATCCAGTTTAATACAGAGATATTTGTTAGTGGTGCTAATCCATAAAATCCTTTAGAAAACCAAAAATATTCATTCCAAATAGAAACAAATAATAAATGTGTAAAGGTACCAAATAAAAACTGAATGCCCAATTTAAAAATATTAATACACCTCCATTGATGCTAATATTATGTATATTAATAAAAATAATAGCATGGGAGTTATTATTTGTCAAAATTAATATATGTATGGCAACTCCGACGTGAAAGTTAACATTTCGTAACTAGAACTCACTAATTTTAGCAGAGTAGTATATGTATCAAATGGAATGCGCATGGAAATTATTTGTTAAATTTGTTAGCGATAGAACAAAATTTTTACCGTCAAAATGGTAGGATGCCATTTTGAGCATCAACCGAGCCACGGATGGCGAGTTTGCGCGGCGGTAAAAATTCTGTTATGTTCTAATACAAATTTTAAATAATTTGTTAAGCATCTTCAGGAGATACATATGCTACTACTGCGATAGACAATGTGTTTACTGCGAAATATAAATCAAATTTATTTCACAATAGTTTGCTGATGAATTTATTCCAAAAAAACTAAAGACCTGCACACTACAGCTAATATATTAAATAACTGTAGTACAGGTCTTAAATAGTGTACACTTTTTTGGCAACAAACCATGGATAGGTTTGCACACCCGATAGAATTTATGTTGGAAAGTTGAGTTTATAAGTTAACCTCTAAAGCCTTCACCATTCAGTCGATTATGCTTTTAACGAAGTTCGCATTTGAAATTTCAAATAATTTCGTTAAGCATTCTCAGGAGATACATATACTACTACTGCGATAGCATTCTAGCCTTTACTCCGCCATCTTCTTCAGCCTCTCATACTTCTCATTTGCCTGCTTCTCAAGAGTACTGAATAAGATTTCTGCCTCCTCAGGGAACTGCTTTGCTAAAGAAGAGAATCTTACCTGATCCATTATAAACTCTCTAAAGCTCAATTTTGGAGGCTTAGAGTCCAAAATAAATGGATTTTTGCCTTGATCTTTAAGCTCAGGATTGTATCTGAACATATGCCAGTAACCTGACTCAACTGCATACTGCTCATTTGCAACGCTTCTTCCCATGCCTTGCTTAAGGCCATGATTAATACAAGGCGCATATGCAATAATAATTGAAGGACCTCTATATGCCTCGGCTTCAGCGATGGCTTTGAGAGTTTGGGCTCTGTCAGCTCCAAGACTTATTTGTGCAACATATACATTTCCATAAGTCATCATCTGTGCAGCAAGATCCTTTTTGCCTGCTTTTTTACCGGAAGCAGCAAATTTAGCAATTGCTGAGGTAGGAGTTGACTTTGAAGATTGTCCTCCTGTATTTGAATAAATCTCAGTATCAAATACCAGCACGTTAACATCTTCACCTAAGGCAAGAACGTGGTCAAGTCCGCCATAGCCGATGTCATAAGCCCAACCGTCGCCACCAAGAATCCACTGTGAACGCTTAACGAGATAATCCTTCTTTTCTAGAATTTCTGCAATAAGCTTCTTTTGCTGATCATCAGAACCTGTATAGCTATTTAGAACACTTAAAAGATTTCTACTAGCTGTCTTAGAGCCTTCACCTTCTTCTTTGTTCTCAAGCCATTGTGATAATGCTGTTTTTAGCTTTTCATCAATATTGAGTGATATCAACTCGTTCGCCAAATCAGCAAGTCTTTCACGAAGCTGCTTGACTCCTAGATACATACCAAATCCGTATTCAGCATTGTCTTCAAAGAGTGAATTTGCCCAGGATGGGCCTTTTCCATCGTGATTGACTGTATATGCAGTAGTTGGAGCTGATGCACCCCATATGGAGGAACAACCTGTTGCATTGGCAATCATCATACGATCTCCGAATAACTGGGTTGCCAATTTAATATAAGCAGTTTCACCACAGCCAGCACATGCTCCAGAGAATTCTATTAATGGCTCCTTAAACTGGGTATCTTTAATAGTCTTAGTGCCGAATCTGTCGCCTTTATAGGAAACACCCGTCATTGCGAATTTCCAATTAGGAATTTCTCTTTCGGTCTGTGTATCAAGCTTTTTCATAACTAGTGCTTTTTCCTTTGCAGGACAAACATCTGCACAGTTTCCACAGCCTGTACAATCCATAGTGCTTACTTGAATCTTAAACTGTAAGTCTTCAAGTCCTTTTCCAACTGCTTGCTTAGTTACAAAGCCAGCTGGTGCATTTGCCAATTCTTCTTTAGTTGCAAGTACAGGTCTGATAACTGCATGAGGGCATACCAAAGAACAAATATTACATTGAATACAGTTGTCAGCAATCCATTCGGGAACATTAACTGCTATACCGCGTTTTTCATAAGCAGAGGTTCCGTTTGGAAAAGTTCCGTCCTCATAGCCATTAAAGGCACTTACAGGTAAAAAATCACCTTTCATTGCATTCATTGGTCTTAAAATATTTTTGATAAAGTCTGGTTCGTCAATGTCAGGTATAGGTTCTTCTGCTGTGGTTTTCCAGCTCTCAGGAACATTGATTTTGACAACAGCTTCAAATCCCTTATCAATTGCCTGATAGTTTGTATTAACAATGTTTTCGCCCTTATTACCATATGCTTTTACAACTGCTTCCTTCAGATATTTGGTAGCTTCTTCAATTGGAATTATGTTTGTAAGCTTAAAGAAGGCAGCCTGCATTATCATGTTAATTCTATTGCCCAAACCTATAGCTTCGGCAATTTTAGTTGCATTAACAGTATAGAAATTAATATTATTTACAGCAATTTCTCTTTTGAGCTTTGCAGGGAGATGCTGGTCAATTTCACCTTCGCTCCATAAGCAATTCAAAACAAAGGTTCCGCCTGGCTTTAGTCCTTTGAGCAAATCATATTGATAAACATAGGATTGATTGTGACAAGCTATATAGTCGGCTTCATCAATGAGATATGCTGATTTAATAGGTTCATCTCCAAATCGTAAATGGGAGACTGTAACGCCGCCTGATTTTTTAGAATCGTATGAGAAATAACCCTGTGCATATTTATTTGTGTGATCTCCTATTATTTTTATAGCCTGCTTATTGGCTCCAACAGTGCCATCTGAACCAAGTCCCCAGAATTTACATCTGATTGTTGACTTAGAGCCTGCAGTAATTTTTTGAGTTACCGCTAATGATGTATGAGTGACATCATCTTCAATTCCGACTGTAAAACCATTTTTTGGATTTTGCAGCTTTAGATTGTCAAAAACAGCTTTAATTTCGGAAGGAGTAGTATCCTTTGAACCAAGACCATAGCGGCCACCAACTACTTGAGGCGCATTTTCCATTTCGTATAATGCCGCTTTAACATCAAGATACAAAGGCTCACCTAAACTGCCTGGTTCCTTTGTTCTATCTAAAACAGCTATCTTTTTTACGGTTTTAGGTATTGCATTAAGTAAATGCGTAACTGAGAAGGGTCTATAAAGATGAACCTTCACAAGACCGTATTTTTCTCCTGCTGCATTTAAATAATCTATAGTCTCTTCAATGACAGGGGTTATAGAACCCATAGCAATAATAATATGTTCTGCATCAGGAGCACCGTAGTAATCAAATAAATCATACTGTCTTCCTGTTAGTTTTCCCATCTGCTGCATATAATCCTGAACAATGCTTACGATGCTGTCATAATACTTATTTGATGCTTCACGAGTTTGAAAATAAATATCAGGGTTTTGAGCAGTACCTCTTGTTACAGGATGATTAGGGGAAAGTGCGTTGTTTCGGAATTCATTCAATGCCTCTTTATCCAGTAAACTTTCGAAATCACTATATTCCAATGCCTCTACTTTTTGCACCTCATGTGATGTCCTGAAACCATCAAAAAAATGCAGAAATGGCAACTTTCCTTTAATTGCTGCCAAATGTGCTACTGGTGCCAAATCCATTATTTCTTGAACTGAGCCTGTTGCAAGCATTGCAAAGCCTGTTTGTCTTGCAGCCATGACATCCTGGTGATCTCCAAATATACTTAAAGAAGAAGCTGCAAGCGCTCTTGCACTTACATGAAAAACACCCGGTAATAGTTCACCTGCTATTTTATACATATTTGGAATCATAAGCAGAAGACCTTGAGAGGCAGTGAAGGTTGTTGTCAATGCTCCTGCCTGTAGAGAACCGTGTACAGATCCTGCTGCACCAGCCTCTGATTGCATTTCTACAACACTCACTCTTTGTCCGAAAATATTCTTTTTACCTTTTGCCGCCCATTCATCAGCGTATTCAGCCATTGTTGAGGAAGGTGTAATAGGATAAATTGCAGCTACATCTGTAAAAGCATAAGCCACATAAGCAGCAGCATTATTACCATCCACCGTCATTTTGATTTTTGACATAAAAAACCCACCTTTTCAGAATATTATTTGATAAATGCAATTTGAATTTAGGTACCTAATTACCTAATATTTTTTAAAGCTTACTACCATTATCTACCCATTCTTTTGCATTTATAACATTGTCTACGGATGGGATGGAAACATTAGAATTTTTTTGCCTGCTTTTTTCATTTGCCCACGCAGCAGTTCCTTCATTATCTGTAGGCTTTGAGGAAGATAACCGTTTATTGTTGCTACCATTTAATTGATTATTTTTTTGTGCCATTTTCTTACCTCCAAAGGTCAATTTTTTTATTATATTGAATATTTGTAAAAATACATAGTGTAAATAATATTTGTTTATTTTGAATATTTATTCTAATAATTAGCTAAAAAAATAATAAAAACAGATTATTTTTTGTTTCAAATAGAGATTTTTGGGAATTATTATATGGGAAAATTTATGGAATTTAAGTGGTAATTGGTACATTGGTTGTTATATAAATAATATGCTGTAGCCTTCAGTAGAACTATATGGCATGTAAATGTTTGGGGATTTTTTATTAATTTATTAATTGGTGAATTACAAAAGGGTATTAAGTTGCTTGGAACTTTATAGGGTTTTTTTAAATCATATATAGAAAAGCTAGTATTTTGTACTAAAATTTGCAGACTATGAAACATGTATTACGTGACTTAATTATACATTATACTAAAAAGTTGTATTTTGATGAAAAAAGAAGTAATATATATAATATATTCATAAGAATTTTCTGCGTAAGTTTCAATAATTAATATATATTGTAAAATTAGAATAAAGTCCATGGGGTTCTTTGGTGATTCTTTACTTAAGTACAGGAGTGGATGAATTAAATGAAAATTATGGGTGATTTTGATGCAATTTAGAATATTAAAAATTATTTTGTTTTTAACTTTTTTAACTGTAGTGTTTTTAAACATAAACACAGTTTTAGCAGCAGATATAACTGTTGGCGGCATTACATATAATGAAAATGATTATACAAAACTAAAAACTTTCTTAAATCAAAATTCTGTAGTAGTAGGTAAAACTAATGGAAAGATGATAAATGCAGCATATGATGAGAGTAATCCTGCAACATGGACTGGAGTTGCTTGGACTGAAGATGCTATAAAACGTGTTAAATCAATATCCTGGAGCAAAAAATCTCTATCAGGTGAATTGGATATAAGCGGTGCTGAAGCATTGGTTTTATTAGCATGTGATCAAAATTCACTGACTGCACTAAATGTAAACGGAAATACAAAGGTGACCTCCATTCGTTGTAATACAAATAAGTTGACAGCCATAGATTTAAGTACAAATATAAAACTGGATACACTATACTGTCATACAAATAATCTGAGCACCTTGGATTTAAGTGCAAATACTTCATTGCTGTATCTATATTGCTATTCTAATAAATTAATTGAACTTAAAGTCAGTGCTTGTACGTCTTTGAATGAGCTCTATTGCTATTCAAATCTTTTAACTTCACTTGATGTAAGTTCTAATACTTTACTGAATAAGCTTGCCTGTGAATCAAATAAATTAACTACATTAGACGTAAGTAAAAATACTACACTCACTTATTTGGCTTGCTATTCTAATAAATTAAGTGCGCTGAATGTAAGCTCAAATACAAATTTGCTTGCACTGCACTGCTATACAAATGAGATATTAGATTTAGATTTAAGCAAGAATATTAAATTAACTACATTATACTGTAATAATAATCCTCTTGGGGAACTAGATGTAAGCTTAAATACAAAATTGACTGCATTAAGATGTGATTTAAACAAACTTAACGTACTAGATGTAAGCAAGAATACGGAATTGACTTTTCTGCAATGTGATACAAATAAATTGACAGCCCTAGATGTGAGTAAAAATACGGCATTGAGTGACTTAAGGTGCTATTCTAATCAATTGACAGAACTAAATTTACAAAATAATATAGCGTTGACTAAGTTGGTTTGCGATACAAATAAACTTATACAATTAGATGTAAGCAAAAATGTACTGCTTAGTTCTTTGGCTTGCTATTCAAATCAGATAAGCTCACTAGATTTGAGCACAAATACCAGCTTGGTTTATTTGTATTGTCAAGATAATCAGCTGAGCCAGCTAGACATAAGCGCTAATACAGCATTAAAAGAATTGTACTGTTACGGAAACCAATTGACAACATTAGATGTAAGTGCAAATGTAGAATTAGCGTATTTGCGATGTTATTCAAATCAAATTAGTGTGTTGGACGTAGACAAAAATATTGCTTTGACACAGCTGGCATGTCAATCAAATCAACTCACGGAACTTAATGTAAGCAAAAATAAGCTGCTTACTAGTTTAGATTGTAGTTCAAATCAACTAGCTGAGCTTGATGTAAGCAATAATACTGCTTTGACAACTATACACTGTCAGTTCAACAACTTAACTGATCTAGATGTGAGCAGTAATGAGCTGCTGACGGAATTATGGTGCTATTCAAATAAGCTTACTTTTTTAAATATTTCTCAAAATACTAATTTGAAAACTGTATGGTGCTATACAAATAAATTAACTACACTGGATTTAAGCAAAAGTAAGGGATTGGATTATTTAAAGTGTAATGATAACTATTTACATGAGATTAACGCGAATGTGTCTAATAAAAGTATTAATATAAGTGCTAATGGTAACGGATATGTTGAATTGTCGAGAAATTCAGTTTTCCAATTTTATGTTGTAGCCGTTCCTCATACGGGCAGTGCATTTGATAGCTGGACTCAAGCAGGAACCAACGTATCAGTGAATTTATCCTACAATTTAGTTGCTGGTAACAGTTATGAGCTGAAGGCCAATTTTTCTCAGAATATTGTATTTGATTCCCAGGGTGGAAGTGCCATTGTAAATCAAATTGTTGATTACGGAAGTAAAATTACTCAGCCTGCCGAACCAACTAAGGC
>JAEZIB010000126.1 GCA_023416275.1 Bacillota bacterium
TGAATTTGTTTCCATTGTAGGGAAGAGAATACCAAGAGCCTTTATTCATGATGGTAAAATATCGAAAATTCTGAACTATTTGATATAAGCGGGTTACAGGGACTGAGTAACATAAACTTAATTTGACCTCATATTTAGTGAGGTATTATAATATCTATATACAGCTACGTATATTTATCTATGGGGATATGATAAATATAGTATATATAAAAGGGCTTTTTTAGAGTGGGGGTTACAAAATTGTCTCAGTATAAAAAGATTATAATTAGTATTCCGGACAATTTGCTTGAAGAGTTGGATATTATGGTATCTAATGAGAAAACTAATAGGAGTATGCTTGTAAGGGAAGCTATGACTCTTTATATTAGGGAAAAGCACAAGCTTGAATTACGGAATAAAATGAAAATAGGCTATGAAGAAATGGCTGAAATAAATCTTAAGCTTGCCGAGTTTTGTTTTGAAGCTGATGAGGAGCAGCAACGCAAATATGAGGAAAGGCTTCAGAAGATGGAGGAAACGTGGTAATAAAAAGAGGAGATATTTATTATGCAGATCTGAGTCCGGTAATTGGCTCAGAACAGGGCGGTGTTAGACCTGTTTTAGTTGTACAGAACGATGTAGGGAATAAATATAGCCCTACTGTAATTGCTGCTGCAATTACTTCTCAAATCAATAAGGCAAAATTACCCACTCATATAGAAATAGGCGCTTTGGAGTATGGTCTTGCAAAAGATTCTGTTATTTTACTAGAACAGATACGGACTATAGACAAACGCCGTCTCAGAGAGAAAATAGGACATTTAGATGAAGAACTAATGGAGAAAGTTAACAGTGCGTTAGAGATTAGCTTTGGGCTTTATGAATAGACATTTTGTAGGAGGATTTATGAAAACACTAATGAAAAAGATACAAAGAAATCCCATTATGGTAGTAGCAGTTTTATTTTGTGCAATATCGTTAGTACAGTTTGCACCGGTTGTTAAAGCTGAAACAGGCAGTGACACCACTATTTATGATAGTACTTACATAGATAAAATGGAAATAGAGATAAAAAGCTTAATTCAAACGTCAAGTGACGAATTAAAAAAACAAATTAGTGCTGTAAATACACAATCAGATCTTGAAAAGAAGTTAGCAGAAACACAAAATGAATTGTCAATACTAAAGGAAAGTATGGTGTTTAAAATTATTAAACTTCCTGCAGGCAAAACCTTAATAGGTGATGCAAGCACAGAGATTATTGTCAGAAACAAAAATAAAGTTACTGCTTATGTTTCTGGTACAGCTACAGGGGGGATATCAAATTTGATTTCTGGCTTAGATATACCTAATGGTGCAATTATACCAGATAATCAGCTGCTTTTGATTCCTAAGGCTGACGGAAGAGGGATAACAGCTAAAGCTGATGCTGATATAATGATAAAAGGAACTTATACAATAAGATAAGCAATTCATTATCAAATGTGTAAAATTGTTGCTTGTCAAAGAAATATTAAGAAAAAGAAGCTAAATGACGATAGTATATTTGAGCTTCTTTTTTGTATAATTTTGTATTATTTAATTTATAAAAGATAAGGAAAAATATAATGAAAAAACAATCTCTTCCTAAAAGTAAGCGAAAAAAAAGAATAGATTTACTTATTAGACTTGCCATAGTTATGGTTATTGCTATTGCAATATTCTTTTTTGCCATAAAGCCAATGGTTAATAAGGAATCATATTTTAACAATAATTATGGCACTTTTGACAATTTAGGCACTGCTCTGGGTGATAACAGCTATAATATTGCTGTAATTGGTGATGGACTAGATGGAATTAGTGCTGCTATTGGTGCAGCGAGAGTGGGAGCTAAAACTCTTTTGGTTTGCTCATCAAAGGATTTAGGGGATGAAATTAAGAAAACCTATAATGTAAACTGGGCAAATGATGTTACTCCTACTAGTGTGAATGTTAGTGCCGATATATTTAAAGAAATAAGACATAATGCAGAAGAAGGCTATAATATTGATAAATATATAAAAGCTATAAAAAAGATGGTTTCAGATGAAAAAAATATTAAAGTATTATATGAAGCACAATTGACAAATGCGGTTTATGAAAATGGGAATGTGCAAAGTGCTGACTTCAAAACAGGTCAGGGCGATAAGACTATTAAAGCAGATAGATTTATTGATGCTACAAGAGACGGCGAATTGTTGAAAAAATGTAATGTACCATATAGTACTGGTTACAGTGATATAGGAAAAGAAGGTTTATACCCTCCGATAACGCTGGGTTTTATGGTGTCAGGAGTTGACTATGCAGCACTTGAGGAAACGCTAAATAAGCAGGGAGTATATATTAATAGAATTCTCGAAAGCTATAAAACTAGTGACAAAAATATTTCAATTGCTGGTTTAAATATATCAGACCAGGGAGAGTCAAGGGTTATTGTTCAAAGTGTTACTGTAAAAAATGTTAATTTATCAGATGCTAAAGAGCTTGAAGAAGCATATTTAAAAGCGTCTAAGGAATGTAGCAACCTGTACGAATTTTTAAAACTAAATATAGAGCAATTTAAAAATTCTAATGAGATGAAGATTGCAAATGAATTTTATAAGCCTTCAGCATATCATTACAAGGGGATTTATTCTCTTACTCTTACAGATGTATTAATTGGTAAAAGATTCAGTGACAGAATTAGTTCAGCATCTAAACCTATTACATTGACATTAGAAGATGGTAATGGATATATACTTTGCAATCCTAAAACCTTTTATATACCTCTTAGGTCGCTTATTCCCATAGGCTTGAATAACGTGCTGATGACGGGAGATAAGGCGTCTTATTCACCATTAGTTCAGATGGCTATAAATTCAAATTCAAGCATTTCTGGTATGGGATTTTCAGCAGGAGTTGTTGCTGCGTATAGTATATCCAAAAATATGGGAATTTCTCAAATTGGTGAAGAGCAGAACATGGATGTTCAATTGGAAATAGAGAAAACCTTGAGAAAGCTTGGAGTTTATATGTCAGATATAAAAGAGGAATTTGCTGGTCTGACGGATAACTGGAGTTTTCCATATATTGAGAAGCTTAACAATTTGGGGTTGTTAAGTGCTGGAATTACAAATGATTTTAGGCTTAAAAAGGATACAAAGAGCGACGATTTTGCATATATTATTCTAAATGGAGTGCCAAGAGTCTCTAAAAGTGCATATAATTATGATTTCGATGTTAAAATAAGACCATATATAACCAGCGAGCCACTTACTAAGGAGTTATTTGCTAAGATTTTATTAGATTTAAATGAACATGGAAACGTAAAAGAAAATTTCTATCAAGAAGCATGCAAACAAGGCTTAATAGATGAAACTTTACAGCAGAAGCTTAAGAGTAAAGATGTATTGCAGTTCCCAGAGGTTTATTATGCAGCAGCACAGTTTATAGAAAAGAAAACAGGTAAAACTATAAAATAGATTTTGCTGGTGGATTCTAAAATCAGATGGTATATAACGAGGCAAGAGAATGTCCGCAATTCTATAAGTGGTGGGACTGCTTTGATTTTCTGGCGGTGAGAATATCTCCCGCCTCGCTTACAAGCCGCTGATGTAATAAAATATTTCTATAATTTTAATTTTGAATCTAGGTGTTGTAAGCTAAACGGGGTCATTATTTGACCCCGTTATTATACTAAAATATTTTATTTTTAAGTTGAGTTAAATTACTTTACTTTTATCACGCCAATCCTTATTCCAATAATGTACAAAATGAATTTTGGCAATTTCAACATTCTTTTAAAACGCCAAGGTTCTTTGTATAGTCGATATAACCACTCTAGACCGTGATTTCTAAAAAAGTCTGGAGCCAGTTTAACGTTACCAGCCAAAATATCCAGAGTACCACCAACACCTAAGCAAGCTTTAACAGTTAATTTATCTTTGTTTTCATGTATCCATAGCTCTTGTTTTGGAGCGCCTAAGCATACAAAAAGAACCTCGGCACCAGAGCTGTTAATCTCATCTATTATTTTTTGATTATCTTCCTCTGTGAAATATCCATTACGAGTTCCCACAACTTCTGCAGCTGGGTAGTCGCAAATAATATTTGCTTGTGCTTTTTCAGCTATTCCTGGTTTACCGCCAAAAAGAAAAAATTTTATTGGCTTTTTTGCAGACGCTTCAAGCAGGTTTTTTGCCAAATCAACACCTGAAACCTTTTGCTTAACCGCTTTGCCTAGAATTTTTGAAGCTAAAACGACACCAGCTCCATCAGCAACAAGCATATCAGCATCATTCAATACTTGAAACATTTTGTTTTCTGCTATACCATCCATCATTATTTCGGCATTAGGTGTATATATTGCATGGTTTTTATCAGAAGAAATAAAATAGTATATCTTTTTAACAGCTTGCTCCATTGTAAGATCATCTATATTAATTCCTGCAATATTTACTACTTTACGCATATATCCTCCATAATTCAAATACTACATTTATACTAATCTATCAAATAAGATTTTACAAATTATCTATTCTCTAAGTGAATATTTTACTTATACAGTTTAGTTTATCTCATTTTATTTGTCAATGTTGGCTGGCATATAGGAACATTATTGTACTAGAATTTTTTTATTAGCAGATAATGTTTATATAAATAAAAAAAACATATATTAATTAAATAGAATACAAGTTGGTATTGGCAGAGTTATTTTGAAAATTCGAGAGCGATATGCCAGCTTTAATATAAAATCTGTGCAAACGAGGTTAGTATGAATAAAATAAAAAAAATATTGCAGTTCTTAAAAGTGTACATTTTAATTACCATTGGAGCAGTGATTACGGCACTGGCTATAAATATATTTCTCGTTCCCTATAAAATTGCGCCAGGTGGATTAAGCGGATTAGCCACAGTATTGTTTTATATAAGTGTAGGAAGACTACCTATTGGTGCAACAATGCTGGCAATTAATATCCCATTATTTATACTTGGCTATAAAATTATTGGAAGGAAATTTTTTTTCAGAACAATTTATGGCACTATAATTCTTTCTGTTATTATTGATTTAACAGAAGCATACTCAGTGGATTTTGCAAAAAGACTTCTGGTTAATGGCGCTGACATTGTATCTAAACCTGATATATTGCTTTATAGTATAATTGGCGGCTTTATAAGCGGTATTGGACTAGGGATAGTATTAAAAATGGATGCCACAACTGGAGGGACAGAATTAGCTGCAAGGCTTCTTAATAGGATATTTAAAGCTATGACAATAGGACAATTGATTTTGTGGCTGGATGCAATAATTATATTATTTGCTATCATTGTATTTAATAGTATTTTGATAGGATTATATTCCTTTGTCAGTTTGTTTTTAACCACCAAAGTAATAGATGCTATGGTTGAGGGAGCTGATTATTCTAGAGCTGCTTTGATTATATCTGATAAGCAGGAGGAAATTTCAAAGAGGCTACTAATTCAATTGGATAGAGGTGTAACAGAACTTAAAGGAAGAGGAGTATATTCAGGAAAAGACAAAAATGTATTGCTCTGTGTATTGGCCAGAACGCAGATACAACAACTAAAAGAAATTGTTCAATCAGTAGATAAAAGTGCTTTTGTAATTTTAGCAGAGGTACATGAAGTACTTGGAGAGGGGTTTCAAAGCACAACCCTAAAAGGGAAATAGTGAAAATAGCAGTTCCGAGTAGAGACACATTTGAAGGCACATAAAAAAATGAGAATTAGGTATAGTTTGCAATAGTGTGTAGACAGTATATTATAAGGCATAAAGCTTGTAAATGCCTCAAAAAGAGAGCTATTAGCTGTCTCTTCTTGAGGGTTTAATTCATGCAAAAAAAGACTCTTCTAGTACTCCTTAACCAAAAGTGCCCTTATATAGCCTCTTTCAGTTGAGGTTGATTCAATATAAAAGCCACGTCCGTAATAAAATCTAATTAAATCACGGTATTTTGAAGCTGTGTGCAAACTAACTTTTTTAACACCTTTAGATATAAGAACCTTATCAACCAAGTTAATCAGGGATTTTCCGATACCAATATTGTGATAGTTTAGCATTACTCCAAATCTGCTTATGTATGCGGTGTTATCTGGTAAAAATTTAATTCTGACAGAACCAACAGGGTTATCATCTATCATTGCAATATAAACTTGACTTTGTAAAATATCAGCTTCAATTTCTTCAATGCTTTCAGAAAGAGCTTCCATTGTTCCTGATAAACCTGTGTCTTGCATATATTTTTTAAAGGATTCCTGCATAATTGTAGAAATTGCAAGTGCATCCTCTATGGTGGCTTTTCTTATAATAAATGAATAGTTCATATATTTCCCTCAATTTCTTAAAGAGTTAATAACCCAACTTTTCCATGATAAGCCCCTCCCGCACCGATAGACTTTTTATTTAGGAAAGTTGAGTTAATAAGTCTTATTACATATTTATACACTTTAAATTGCCAACTCAATTACAGCTAAAAACAAAATGGGGTTAATATACAGCTTACAATTGAGTTGGATAAATTAAAGCTAGCTTTTATAGAAGAGTTGCTAAAACAGCTTTTTGTGCATGTAGTCTGTTTTCAGCCTCATCAAAAATTACCGATTGTTTGCCGTCGATGACTTCTTCAGTAACCTCATAACCTCTGTATGCAGGAAGGCAATGAAGGAAAATTGCGTCGTCATTAGCTTTTGAAAATAATTCTTTATTAATCTGATATGGCATGAATATCTTGAGCTTTTCCGCTTTTTGATCCTCTTGCCCCATGCTTATCCAGGTGTCTGCGTATACAACATCTGCATTTGTAATAGCTTCAACAGGGTCTTGAGTTAACAGTATTTCTGCGCCTGTCAGCTTTGCAGCAGCCTTTGCTTCATCTACATATTTGTTATCGCATTCATAGCCTTTAGGTGTTGCTATTGCAATATTCATTCCCACTTTTGAACAGCCGTGGAGCAGTGAGTGAGCAATGTTATTGCCATCACCGATATATGCAAGCTTTAGTCCCTCAAGCTTACCCTTATGCTCGTAAATAGTTTGAAGGTCAGCGAGAATCTGGCAGGGGTGCATTTCATCAGTTAAACCATTTATTATAGGAATAGTTCCGAATTTAGCAAGATCATCTACATCACTTTGCTTAAAGGTTCTAATCATAATTCCATCTAAATATCTTGATAAGACATTAGCTGTATCATAAATTGATTCGCCTCTTCCAATCTGAATGTCATTAGAACTTAGAAATAGTGCAGAGCCTCCAAGCTGATACATTCCAACCTCAAAAGAAACCCTAGTCCTTGTTGAAGATTTTGAAAAAATCATTCCAAGAGTTTTTCCTTCTAGTAAATGATGTTTTGTACCGTTTTTATTTTGCTCCTTAAGCTTTAATGCAAGCTTAAGCAAATCGTGTATTTCATCAGTAGTTAAATGGTTAAGGCTTAATAAATGTTTCATAAATATCATTCCTTTCTATCTGCTCAAGGCATAAAAATAGTGAAAATTATCCTTTATATACAGAGTATTCATCAAGAGAATATATATCTGCCTGATTATCAGCAATTAGCCTCTCTAAAATACTCAAAACAGCATTTGTGGTGTCTAACGAAGTTATACATGGGATATTGTACTCCATTGATGTTCTTCTTAGTATAAACCCTTTTCTTTCTGGCATTTTACCTCTAGTGGGGGTATTTATAACCAGCTTAATTTTATCTTCTTTGATGCAGTTCAATACATTATCTTCTTCAATGAGTTGTACAGGCAGCTTGGCATTATTAAGTGACTCATATGTTCTAGTAGTAGCAGAAAGCTTGAAGCCTAGCTCAAGAAGCTTTTTGGCAATTTCAACACATTCTTCCTTATCTCTGTCAGCAACAGATAGAAGCACATTTCCGCCTGAGGGTATTAACATACCTGACGCTGCAATAGCCTTGTATAACGCATTGTAGTAATCTTTATCAACTCCCATTACTTCACCGGTGGATTTCATTTCAGGGCCTAGGAAGGTGTCTACAGTGGTTAGCTTTGCAAAAGAGAAAACAGGAGCTTTGACAGCATAATAATCAGCTTCCTTTGCGAGCCCTGGTTTATAATTCAATTCTGATAAGGTTTTACCCATAATGAGTTTAGTGGCAACACTTACCATAGGAATTCCTGTAATTTTACTCATAATAGGAACAGTTCTGCTGGCGCGAGGATTTACCTCTATGACATAAACCTTTTCGTTTTTGTCCATTACAAATTGTATATTAAATAAGCCAACCACTTTTAGAGCTTTGGAAAGTCGAATGGTGTAATCTTCAATTGTAGCCTTGACCTTCTGTGAAAGATTTCGTGGAGGATACACCGCAATACTATCTCCTGAATGAACACCAGCACGTTCCACATGCTCCATAATTCCAGGTATAAGAACCTCGTTTCCGTCGCAAATACCATCAACTTCCATTTCTCTGCCGACAATGTATTTGTCGATAAGTATTGGATGCTCTGTAGAAATCTCAGTAGCCATTGTGATATATTCTTCAAGAACCTTATCATTATAAACAACTTCCATGGCGCGACCGCCAAGCACGTATGAAGGTCTAACCAGTACAGGGTAACCTATTTTGCTTGCTATCTCTCTAGCTTGTTCAAAAGAGAAGGCTGTGCTTCCTTCGGGTATAGGAATATCAAGAGTTTCCAACAACTGCAAGAATTTCTCTCTGTCTTCTGCTACATCAATACTTTCTACTGAAGTTCCAAGGATATTAACACCCTCCGAATGCAGAGTTTCAGCTAAGTTGATTGCAGTCTGTCCGCCAAATTGAACTATAACACCTAAAGGCTTTTCCTTATTAATGATATCGAGAACACATTCCTTTGTTAGCGGCTCAAAGTAAAGCTTATCTGCAGTATCAAAGTCTGTGCTGACAGTTTCGGGATTATTGTTAATAATAATTGATTCAATACCAAGCTCCTTGAGTGTTTCAACAGAGTGAACGCTGCAGTAGTCAAATTCAATACCCTGACCTATTCTGATTGGACCTGAGCCAATAACCAAAACCTTGTCACCTGAAGTTTCCTCAACATCTTCCTTTTCTTCATAAGTAGAATAGAAATAAGGAGTAACTGCTTCAAACTCACCTGCACAGGTATCAACTATTTTGTAAACCGGATTTATTGGATATTTTTTCCTCAGAGCTATTATTTCTTCAACGGATACGTTAGTCAGGTTGGCAATGTATGAATCTCCAAAACCTATTTTCTTAGCTCTTGAATATAAATCATAATCTAGAAATGCAATACCAGCAGTTGTTATCTCTTCACCAAGCTTTACAATTTTCTTGAGCTTCCTGATAAAGAATTCATCTATTTTAGTTATTCTTACAATTTCTCCGGCCGAAACACCCTTTTGTAAAGCTTTGCAAATAGCAAACATACGTTGATCACAAGGATGCTGAACGTACTCTACTAATTCCTCACGGCTCATATTGTCAAAGAGGCTTAAACCAAGCTGATAATTAAACTTAATATCCAAAGAATCTATTGCTTTTAACAGAGACTCTTCAAAAGTACGACCAATAGCCATTACTTCTCCGGTTGCCTTCATTTGTGTACCCAAACTTCTGTCTGCATTTGAAAACTTATCGAAGGGCCAACGTGGTACCTTTGTAACAACATAATCCAATGCAGGCTCAAAGCATGCGCTTGTGGTTTTTGTTACAGAATTCTTTATCTCATCCAAAGTCATTCCAATAGCGATTTTTGCAGTTACTCGTGCAATTGGGTATCCTGTTGCTTTAGATGCAAGGGCACTGGAACGGCTTACTCTAGGATTTACTTCGATTACAACATATTCAAAACTGTTAGGATTTAATGCAAACTGAATATTGCAGCCTCCCTTAATATCAAGCGCACGAATAATTTTAATTGAAGCAGTTCTGAGCATTTGATATTCGACATCAGATAGAGTCTGACTTGGAGCTACAACGATACTGTCTCCGGTATGAACACCCACGGGATCAAAGTTTTCCATATTACAAATGATAATACAGTTATCGTTACTGTCACGCATTACCTCATACTCTATTTCCTTCCAACCCGCAA
This sequence comes from Bacillota bacterium, assembly GCA_023416275.1. GTDB lineage: Bacteria > Bacillota > Clostridia > Acetivibrionales > DSM-1351 > Ruminiclostridium. The sequence continues at coordinate 10,076 of JAEZIB010000126.1, forward strand.
CACTCTGTTCCAAAAGCACCTGACTAATCATACTTAGCTTGAGGCCCTTACCGCATATATATTTAAACTCTTCCATGTTATTTGCAATACCACCGCCAGAGCCGCCAAGGGTATAAGCTGGTCTTATAATGATAGGAAAGCCAATTTCCTCTGCAAATTCAATAGCATCCTTTAAGGTTGTAACGATTTTGCTAGGAGCTACTTTTTCATTTATTTCTTCCATTGTTTCTTTAAAAAGCTCTCTGTCCTCTGCTTTTTTTATTGATGAGAGGGAAGTGCCTAAAAGCTCAATATGCATTTCGTCGAGAATTCCGTCTTCAGCTAATTGGACAGCCATATTAAGGCCTGTTTGACCTCCTAGTGAGGCTAGAATTCCATCAGGTTTTTCCTTATATATTATCTTTTTCACAAATTCAAGAGTGATAGGCTCTATGTAAACCTTATCCGCTGATTGTGTGTCTGTCATAATTGTGGCAGGATTACTATTTATTAACACAACCTCAATGCCTTCTTCTCTAAGAGATTTGCAGGCTTGAGTTCCTGAATAATCAAATTCGGCAGCCTGACCTATAACTATAGGACCAGAACCAATTACCAATACCTTTTTTATGTTTAAATTTTTTGGCATATATCGTTACCTCCGTTACATTACACATATTTATTCTATATAAATGACCTTGACCTTGGTAAATCGTCTTTTTGTGCTGCTTTGAACGCCAAACTTATTTTTGGTGAAACTATTTCATGCTGCTTACAGCATTTTTACAAAGTCATCGAAAATATATGCTGAATCCATTGGACCTGGTGCAGCTTCAGGATGATATTGAACGCTGATAATAGGCAATTTCTTATGTCTAAAGCCTTCTATAGTATTATCGTTAACATTAATATGTGTTATTTCTATATCTTCATTAGAACTGCCGTCTATAGCGTAGTTATGATTCTGAGAGGTAATATAGCATCTGCCTGTTGTATAATCTTTAACAGGATGATTGGCTCCGTGATGTCCAAACTTAAGCTTTTTAACGCTGCAGCCCAATGCCAAACCTAATAGCTGATGACCTAAGCAAATGCCCAAGATTGGCTTTACCCCTAGCAGCTTCTGTATAGTTTGCTTGGTTACAGGTAAATCTCTGGGGTCGCCAGGTCCATTTGAAAGCAAAATACCATCAGGATTACATTCCATTATTTCTTCATAAGAGCTGAATGCAGGCAATATGTGTATATCACAGTCTCTATTTTTAAGAGAGCGTACAATATTGCTTTTTACTCCAAAGTCTAAAAGTGCAACCTTTTTTCCTGAACCGGGTACATGTTTATGTGTTTTAGAAGTTACCTCCATAACTAAATTTCTAGGGTTTGCTTTATAAGCGTCTAAATTTTTGCGAAGAATATCAAGATTTCCACATTCAGTAGAAATAATGCCGTACATACTTCCTTGCTGTCTTAGATGCTGAGTTAAAGCTCTGGTATCAATGCTTTTGATTCCAATTATATTGTGCTTTATGAAGTATTGATTTGGGTCTATTGTGTTTCGCCAGTTACTTGGAGTGGTGCATAGCTCTTTGACAATAAAGCCTTGAACATGAGGCTTGTAGGACTCAGTGTCAATTTCGTTAAAACCATAGTTGCCAATTAAAGGATAGGTCATAGTAACAATCTGACCATTGTAAGAAGGGTCAGTAGCTATTTCCTGATATCCTGTCATACTAGTATTAAAAACAATTTCTCCTGCTGTTTCGCCGCTTTTACCGAAGCCTTCGCCCGAGAAATATGTTCCGTCTTCAAGTAATAATACTGCTTTCATATTTTTTCCTCCTAAAGTACTTCAGCGATAGCTGATTTAAGGTTATAATAAATTCATCTACATCAGTTTGTGATATAAGTGGGGTGAATATTCTGAGTATATTTTCACCCACATTTTTAGTTAACAATTTCTTTTGAAAGAGGAAATCAGTTCGATTCCATAATATATTATAAAAAAAGATAATGTATAGTTTATAATTATACATTATCGTGCATAAAAATGCAATATAAATAATATTTAAAACCTATTGCTACTATAGCCAAATTAACTTGAAAGTCATAGAACAATAGGATGATTTGAATATAGTATTCTGCTCTGCAGAGGTACATTAAAATAGCAGTTAATGACAGAGAAAGCTTTGCAGCTCTTTAATATAGTGCTTCATTTTCATGGTATAATTTCTTTTCCTTCATGATCATTGTACCAATACCTTTGTTTGTGAATATCTCAAGTAATATACAATGAGGAATTCTACCGTCTAAAATATGTGTTCTGCCAACTCCTTTTTCCAGTGCATCTACACAGCCAAGGACTTTTGGAATCATACCACCATCTATAACTTTTTTATTTATTAGCTCATGTACTTCTGCAATAGTTAATGCAGGTATTATTGAATCGCTGTCTTTAGAGGTTTTTACCCCTTCGACGTCAGTGAGCAGCATTAGCTTTTCAGCTTGTAATGCTGCTGCTATTTCACCTGCAACAGTATCAGCATTAATATTATAGCTTTCACCATTTGGGCCAACGCCTATTGGTGCAACAACAGGTATATACTCATCTTTTGATATAAGCTCTAGAACCTTTGAATTAATTTGAGTAATATTACCTACGTAGCCTATGTCTTTGAGCTGGCCATCAAGCTCAGTTTTATACTGCTCACATTCAATAAGCTTCCCATCAATTCCACATAGTCCTATGGCTTTCCCGCCCTTGTTGTTGAGTAATGAGACAATTTCCTTATTGGTTTTGCCAACTAAAACCATTTGAGCCACTTCCATGGTTTGAGAGTCTGTAACTCTTAGTCCGTTTATAAACTGGCTCTTTATATCGAAGGCTTGCAAAGCTTTATTTATATCAGGGCCACCGCCGTGTACAAGAACTGGATTCATTCCTATATATTTAAGTAGAGTAATATCTTCCATTACTGAATTTTTTAGTTCGTCATTAATCATTGCGTTTCCGCCATACTTAATAACCACAGTTTTACCATATAGCTTTTGAATATACGGAAGAGCCTCTATAAGTATTTCTGCTTTTTTTATTTGATTTTCTAAATTCATAAAATGTGCCTCCTATAATACTTTCGATTAAGACTTATTAATTTAAAGACAAAAGTCTTCATTAATTCCTAACATAATATTCATGTTTTGAATGGCTGCTCCTGAAGATCCCTTACCTAAGTTGTCTAAAACTGATACAAGCATAACTTGCTCATTATTCCCAACAACATATATTTCTAAGTTATTTGTGTCATTTACTCGTGTAGCAGCTAAAAAGCCATTTGTATACTCATTTTCACAGCCTAGAGGCATTACTTTTATGTACTTTTCTGAACTGTAATAATTGTGAATATACTCATGGATGCTTTCCTTTGTATGTGAACCTGAGAGAAGTCTTGTATGCAATGGAACACATACAGACATACCCTTGTAATATGAGCTTATAATAGGGGAAAATAAGGGAGCGCTGCTAAGACCGCTAATTACTGTCATCTCAGGTATATGCTTGTGGGACAATCCTAAGCTGTACAACTGTGGGCTCTGAAACTGATTGCCGTCTAGACTCTCGTATTCAGATATACGTTTTTTTCCGCCACCGCTGTAACCAGATATGCCAAATGTGGTAACGGGATAATCTTTTGATACAATTCCTCCAGCAACCAAAGGATACATAATGCTTATAAACCCAGTAGCATAACAGCCTGGAACTGCTACTCTGCTTGAATCTTTTATTTTAGCACGATGTTTTTTACTCAATTCAGGCAAGCCATAAGCCCAATCAATATTTGTTCTGTGGGCTGTACTAGCATCTACAACCTTTGTAACTGGATTTTCTATAAGTGATACAGCCTCTTTTGCGGCTACGTCAGGCAGGCATAGAAAAACTATATCTGCATCATTGATATATTTTTTTCTTTCATTAATATCTTTACGTTTATCAGGGTCAATTTTAAGTATATCTAAATCGTTTCTATTGGCTAATCTTTCATTAATCATTAAACCTGTAGTGCCTTCGCTTCCATCTACAAAAATCTTATATTTCATATTTTACTCATTCCTTTCAATAGTAGAACTATTATTTATATCAATACTAATGGATAGTCAGTTAATACTACTAATATTTGCTAAGCAATTTAGTACTCTCAATTGACTATTTTATAATTATACACTCTTATGCATAAAAATACAATATTGCTTAGTATATTTTTTAATGTCTACAAAATGTACATATAGTATCAGCTTTCCAGCGTTATAATAAGGGTTTATCTATACTTTGAATTGTCATTTCACTTCCTAGAAATATGGGTATAGTATTGGATAGTATACAAAAGTACTAAAAGCTAAAAAATAATTTTGTTAAAAAGCGATATAGTTTGTACTCGCAATGAAGTGTATTATATTAATATAGAAATTATTAACGATAAAACTAAACAAAATGGGAGTTTTTAGGAGGTAAAAATGGCTAGCTTAAAATTAAAAAATATTTACAAGAGATATTCAGGTGGAGTTACAGCTGTTAACGATTTTAATCTTGATATTGAACACAATGAGTTCCTAGTATTGGTTGGTCCTTCAGGATGTGGAAAGACTACTACACTTAGAATGATTGCTGGTTTGGAAGAAATTTCAGAGGGCGAATTGTACATTGGAGACAAATTAATGAACGATGTTGCTCCAAAGGATAGAGATATAGCAATGGTTTTCCAGAACTATGCGTTATATCCACACATGACAGTTTTTGATAACATGGCTTTTGGATTAAAACTAAGAAAAACACCAAAGGATGAGATCAAAAAGCGTGTACATGAAGCTGCTAAGATACTTGATATTGAACATTTGCTTGACAGAAAGCCAAAGGCTTTATCAGGTGGACAGAGACAGAGAGTTGCGCTAGGTCGTGCTATAGTAC
>JAEZIB010000136.1 GCA_023416275.1 Bacillota bacterium
CTATACTACAGCATATAATAAGCTTAAAGAGTCAAAGTTTGGTAATTTTATTTCATCGTGTATACAAAATGAAGCTAGCGGTGAAAAGCCTATACGCTCCATATTATCCGCAGGTTTTCCAACAGAAATAAAGAAGCTAAAAATGCAGGGTTCTGACCAAAATATGAACGAAGCTAATTACAGACTCCCAAATATCGGTGATCTTGTGGCATTTGATATTCCTAATGAAATTATCTTTGATGACTCAGGTATTGATTCCTCTTACACACCATATATCATGTCTTTTGACAAAAAGCCTACTAAAAGTGTTGCTCTTTATAAAGGCTTCAAGGTTGAAAACAAGAACACCTGGCATTATTTCCTTTCCTCAGGCTATTTGTTCGAAGAATTTGATGAATTAGTTTCTGCTAAAGAACATAAAGATGTTATTAAACAGGAACTTGAACTTATTGGGATAGGTGAGGATAGTCTTAGAGAATATCGAATATCAGACAAGCTTTTCTGGCTATTAATTTCCAGTTCAGTTAAGACCGATATTTCACAAGCTCTTTATAAAAAAATAGCTGTTAGCCCTATGAATGAATTTGGATATTTGCGGTATAATGACTTCCCTTACTATTATTACACAGAAAACAGTACAGGTGAGGTTTTACCAGATCCCTCATGGAAAGCTACAAAGTCTGATACTCCTATCAAAATAGGTGCTACTACTGTAGAAGTAAATAAAGAGGCTGAAGACTTGTTCAGTACTGCCTTCTCCTCCTTGGTAGCTAATGATAAGTATCTTTCAAATGTATCCAAGCCAAATACATATAGCTTCAAGCATATTAACGGAAAACCCGAAAATCCTCTTGAAAATCATGCTTTCGGTATTGCTCTCGATATTAACACAAAGCTAAAGCCAACAGATGATACTAAGAATAACTTCTTTAATAATATATTCGGAAAATATTCACGTACTGCAATGTGGAAATATTACACTGACAGCTTCGAGCCTTCTGGTTTTGCTTTTGGGGGTTATTTAGGCACTTATGGTCCAAAGCAAATAGAAAATGGTCACTTTGAAATAAATAGCTTCAAGACATATTCTCCAAAATATATTCAAAAAGGTTTAAACATACTGAATTCTGATATATCTACATATAAATTGAACATCCCTAGTCAGCCTAGTGAGCCTGGTGAATCTGAAAAAGATTGTGCTGTAATAATTAACCTTTTTAATGCACCTGGAGATTATGATATTATGCTTTTCGATATCAAGAATAGATTGATAAGTTATTCGATGAATGGTACTCCTAAACTAACAGAAACAGCAAAAGGCTCTACTGAAAATCACCCCGAGACTATTATAAAAGGGCTTTCGCCTGGTACCTATACACTAAAAATATACGGCTATGCCCAAAAATTCAAGCCTGATAAATATGCAGTAGAGATTAAATTTGTAGACAAGGCGAGTTATCATAAGACTTTTACTAAACCTGCAATAGAAGATTCAAATAAAGGAATATTTAAACTCATAGATATAATAGATGAAGATAAGGCAATTATGGATATAATTAAAGACTATAAAAATAATGCTGCTAGACACATAGTTGGATATGCTGCTTCTGTCATATCAGGAAACAATGATTTGTGGCTATGGCCTCTGCCGTTCCACGATATTGATTTTAATAAAGATTATAAAACACTAATCAAAGAGGGTACCGTGACCTCTGGATGGCCAAAAAGAAATGACGGCATAGGCCTGCATGGTGGCATTGATCTTCCTGGTTGTGATAGAGGTTCGGGAGTTCTAGTTAGAGCTGTTGAATCCGGATGGGCTTCTGTAAACGATAGTATGGTTACTTGCAGTGACGAAAAATGTAAACAATTAAATAATCAATATTCAGTATCCATCAATCATGGTGGTAAATACTTGACTACGTATATTCATTTTATAAGAAATGGCGTGCTAATTAAGGATGGTGGAGAATACGTTAACAAAGGTGATGTCATTGGATTTATGGGTACTACAGGCAATTCCACAGGAGTACATCTTCATCATGCTGTATACAATGAAAAATGGGGAAATCCTACAAGCTGTGGCATTGACCCCTTAAATAATGTAAATGTAAACACATGGAGGAATAATGTTTTAGAGAATCTATTTAAAAGATATTCAACAGAACATCCAGAAAAGTATAGAAAAAATATAATGAATATGTCCTCTGAAGAGCAGCTTTGGTATGATTATTACACTAAAGAAGCTAGTAGACCTGACTTTAAAGGCACTCTTAAAGATATTACTTGGGAGCATCCAAATTATTACCCTATTTCAAAAGACGTCCCTACTGCTTCATATACATTGACAGATGAAGGCATAGATCTCATATGCTCTGGAAATAACCTTGCAGTTACTGCCCTTATTATTGCCGAAAACCCAGAAATATATAAAAGTTACAAACACGATCACAGCTCCTATATTGCAAGTGTTCTTGAATTTAGAAAGAAAATTGAGATACCTAATACTATAGTAGCAAATAATAAGCTCATAAAAATCAAATGGCCTGAGACTAAGCTTCCTGATCCATCTAGTAAAAACAAAAAGTACTATCTGAGAATTGAAGTGGAAGACCTAAACAGCGGAAGGTCATGGGTTAATAGGACGACATCCACCGATACTAGAGATGTTACTGACTATGTTATAGAGTAATGGAGTAGGCGGCTACCCATAATTTGAGTAGCTGCCTCTTCACACTGCCATACATCAAGCAATACATTAGACTATCAGGCAATTACTTTTTATGGTATGCCTGAATACAAAAGAGAACATTTCATATTACGGTACTATGCCATCATTTAGCCAATCAACAAATTGTTGCTCAGTTATAATGCTAATTCCCAATTCCTTTGCCTTTTTATTTTTAGATGATCCTGATAAATTATCATTATTTATTAAGTAATTTGTTTTTGAAGTGACCGAGCCAGTTACTTTACCACCTCGTTCTTCAATTATATCCTTAATTTCTTCTCTGTTTTTAAATTGCTCGACCGAGCCAGTTATGACAAAATTAATATTTTCAAATATCAGCTCTGCCTCAGATGACTTTACGCTTTCCAGCTCAATTTCATTAAGTAAATCTGCTATTATAACCTGTTTTTTTTCATCTCTAAAAAATTTAACGTAGGACTGGGCCATTATATCACCAATACCATTAATCTCAATCAACTGCTCATACTTAGCACTAGCAATTTGGTTCCAATCATATTTAAAATTCATACAGATAAGCTTTGCATTTGACAGTCCAACATTTGAAATTCCCAAGCTATAAAGCAGTCTAATTGTACTTGTATTTCTTGCTTTATTGATGGAAGCAATCAATTTATTGAAAGACTTCTCTCCAAGCCCTTCCATATTGACAATTTCTTCTTTATATCTATCCAAATGAAAAATGTCTGCAAGCTCCTTGACTAAGCCCTTTGAAATAAGCTTCTCTATTGTTGCCTCTGACAAGCCCTCAATATTCATTGCATCTCTACTGACAAAATGAGTAAATGCTTTAATCTGCTTAGCAAGACATTCTTCATTTGGACAATATAAAAATTTAACGCCACTTTCCTGCTTTAGTTCAGTATTTCCATCACAGACAGGACAAGTTTTTGGTGTATCAACCATACCGCTTCTGGTCAAATTCTCAGATATCTGAGGAATAATCATATTTGCCTTGTATACCTGAATCATATCGCCAATTCCAAGCTCTAGCCCCTCCATAATGCTGATATTGTGCAGGCTGGCTCTGCTTACTGTTGTTCCCTCAAGCTCAACTGGTTCAAATATTGCTATTGGGTTAATTAAGCCTGTTCTTGATGCACTCCACTCTATTTCAAGCAGTTTTGTTTCCTTTATTTCATCACGCCATTTAAAAGCAATGGAATCTCTCGGAAACTTTGCAGTTGCACCCAAACCCTCTCCATATTCAATGTCATCAAACATAAGCACTAGTCCGTCAGAAGGAAAATCATTCTCGGAAATCCTATTCTCAAACCATAAAACAGCTTCTTCAATATTAATTGAATTAACCTCTCTAAACTCAACAACATCAAACCCTTGGCTTTTCATCCAATTCATCTGTGCCATTCTTGAGTTCTCAAATCCTAAATTATCTGCTTTTACTAAAGAAAAAGCAAAAAAATGCACATTTCTCTCAGAAGTAACCTTATTATTAAGCTGTCTAACTGAGCCACTGCAAAGATTTCTAGGGTTTTTGTATTTTGCATTTACATCTTCTATCTGGCTATTTATCTTTTCAAAATCAGAATAACGGATTATAGCTTCTCCTCTTAAAATCAGATTTCCCTTGTAATCAATATTAAGCGGAATATTAGTAAACACTTTAACATTATTTGTTATTACCTCACCAACTTCACCAGTTCCTCTGGTAACAGCCTTTACAAGCTTACCTGCCTCATAAGTCAATACAATGGTTAATCCATCCAATTTCCATGAAAGCAAACCTTTTTGCTGTCCAAGCCACTCCTTCAGAGTACCCACTTCTTTTGTTTTATCAAGAGATAACATAGCTTTTTCATGTCGTTCCTTTGGTAAATTGCTAAGTAATTCATATCCTACATGAATTGATGGACTGTTGGAAAGTACAATTCCAGTCTCTTTTTCAAGCTCTAATAATTCATCATAAAGCCTGTCATATTCTATATTAGGCATAATTTCAGTATTTTCCTGATAATAAGCCTTTGCGGCCTTGTTTAATATTTCAATCTTCTCTTTCATCAATTGTAGTTTGATATTTTTGTCGTCCATGCTTATTGCCTCCAATTTTATTCCTTAGATATATATTTATTTATAATAACTCAAACTTCGTAGTTGGATATGCTGATTAAAGCCTAGTAATTTCTGGGGTTATAGCAATTATAATATTAAAAGAACTATTTATATATTCTTGTATTTTTCATCTTTTATAATTTAAAAAGGCTATCTTCTAGATGCTCTCGCATTTCTTGAATTTCTTGTTTTAAACAACGTTCTGTATATTGCAAATATAGCTACTGCCAGCCAAACAACACCCCATACTATAGCTGGAATATGTGTTAATTCAGCCAATTGCACAGCATCTGTTTTAGGCATTTCACCTAATCTAAATAAGCCAAACTGATAATTTATCTGCATTAAAATTGTATCTACAAAGGTATCATAAATTGCATATGTAACGCTTCCAATACCTATAATCTCAATTACCCAATCATTTAATTTTTCATTTTGAATCATATAGATAATTATTGCAAATGCTGCAAATATCACCGAATACAGCATTGTAAATGAAATAATGCCGGAGAATTTAAAGGTTACTGCAAGAAAAATAATTGCTATAACACCAATTATGTACTTTTTGAATCTAGTATTTTTAAGAAGCAGTATAGAAATTGCAAAAATAACACTTCCTAAATATCCGCCATTTGCTATAAGAAAGGAAGATAGCCAATCATTAGGTAGCGATGTTACATATCCACTCTCATTGAAGTAAATTCTTAAGCCTGTTACATTAGTTCCTGTAACTAAAGCCATAAATGCATGTCCAAGCTCATGTAAAAAGACTGTAAATAGCTTAATTGGTTTAATAAAAATAGTATTCCATAAAACCATAAGAGCAAGAAATATAATAAAAAATCTCCCTGTTTGCTTCATACCTTCCCCCTTGAGCTGCTTATTCTTCAAATTATTTAATTTCCAATCAACTCTTTTTTCCCAGCCAATAAAATTTTAATGCCTATAGCTCGTAACAACCCTTTAAAACTAAGTACAATAGAACATCGTGCCTTTACAAGCTACTTGATAGATATCACTACATTTTTTGTTTTACCTGAGCTTAACTTTGTAGTAAAACATTACCATTTTATACACATTTTACACAAAACTAATTCTTCTTAATAAATTATAACCTGTGCTTAAGGAAAAAGAAAGAGGTTCCTTCAAGCTTGAATTACAATTGCTTATGTAACTCTCGTAAACATATGAATTCCTATAATTATAAAGTGAATTTAATATATTCTATTTTAATGTATTTCCGAAGTCAATTACTCAAACACAATCTGCGTTAAAATCAAAATTTGCCTAAAAACCGATAGCTTATCAAGCGAAGGCTTTGAACCGTAATTGACTTTAGCACATAATTTTGCCGTTAATGCATAAATTGCTGCTTAACGGCAAAAACAAAAAATTAATTTATATAATTATTAACATCCTTAAGGGTTATTCCTTGATGCAAGGCCATATTAAGACCATTTGCCACTACCTTTGATACTCTGCTTATAATATCATCTATTTCCTTTGGCGTAACTATTAAATGTCCCACAAAAGGGTTTAAGGATTCCTTTAGAAGTGCATATTTTTGGTCTCTGTCTAAATTTTTCAGCATATTGTAAAAATCTGTTCCTTCAGGGGCTTCCTTTATCATACTATCAATAACCAAATCTATAGCATCATTTGTCAACGTAGCAGCATCAACTACAGTTGGAACTCCAATAGCAATGACAGGCATACCTACAGTACTCTTACTTATTTCCATCCTTTTATTTCCCACACCTCCACCTGGCGCTATTCCCGTATCGGCAATTTGTATTGTGGTGCTGACACGTTCCATGCTTCTGGCAGCCAATGCATCTATTGCTATTAAAACATCAGGCTTTACTCTTTCTACTATTCCCTTTACTATTTCTCCTGTTTCTATTCCAGTTATTCCAAGAACTCCTGGTGATACAGCACATACAGGTCTTACTCCCTTATCCACATGCTCAGGCACATACTCTAATAGATGCTTTGTTACCATAAGGTTTGAGACTACTTGGGGACCAAGTGCGTCAGGCGTAACATTCCAGTTGCCTAATCCAATAACTAAAATTGTAGAATTATCTTTCAGCTGCAATAAAGATATAAGTTCCTTTGACATATAATCAATTGTTTTTTCATTTATCTGAGTATCATCATCCCTTAAATGGGGAATTTCCAAAGTAATATAATTACCCATTGGTTTTCCAATAGCGGCTTCACCAGTTGGCGAGGTTATACGGACTCTAGTGATTTTAACCTCTTCATCTCCAGAATTTTCGAGAATCACACCTGGTGGAGTCTTATTCTCCTGTGCTTGCTGCTTTGCTTCACTGCTATTTATAAAAATTTCATGCGCTTCAATTACTAAATCTGTAATCCTGTTTGAGCTGTTTATCATAACAAAGCTTCCTTTCAGCTAAAATTTTTATACCCTAAATCAACTTTCGCAAATAGTATTATATTTATTATTTCTAAATAAAATTATTTTAGTATGCTTTTATAAATTTTTATCAATATAATAAAATTGAACAAAAATAGCCTTTACTTCCTCTTATGATAATTCGCTCAAGTTTTAGCACAAAATTTGGGTAGACATAAATAGAGAACCTCCACTTAAAAGAGGTTCTCCTACTTTTTGAAAATTCCATTTAAATACACCATCAAAATGCGAAGTTTACATCTCGTGCATTCATCGTTCTCTTCGCATATCAAAAAGCTGCGAGCAGCTTTTTGCGGATTTGAATAATGCTTTGTACGAACATGGTGTGTTTTTAGAGCCGCAAAAACCAAAGTTTAAACCTTCAAATCAGCTCCAATTACTCCAACAATTTCTCCTTTATCTGATTTTATTGGTATTGAAATTGTAATACATGGATTTTTACTAATTGCAGATACATAAACTGGTGAGACAAAATCCTCTCCTTGAAGGCTTTTTTTGAACCACTCTCTTACATTTGCATTAGCAATACCTGCCTCCGGTATTGAGCAGATAAATCTGCCTTTTGCATCATTACTCCATATTGCTTCCATAAATTCAGATTGACTCAATAAGCTACTCATTTTATCTCTATGTACATTTTTATTAATCTTCTGTATATCCGGAATCAGTGCCAATTCCTTGATAACATTAAACATCTCTGTAATTTTCTTTTCTTTCTCTTCATTATCCAAGTACATATTTGCCAACTCAGTTGCATCAAATAATCCAGTAAGATTTTGATAAGCTTCATTTAAACGGATACTCATTTCTGCAATTTCCTGTATGTTATCCTTTTGCTTAAATATAGAGGCGGTAACCTCTTCTACCCTTGTAGTATTGATAGCTACTAGCCTTTCTACTGCATTCATTTCTCCAACTATTTGATTTGCATATTCTGATTCACTCTCAGATAAGCTAACAATTTTCATAGACATATTGAGCACTTCATGGAAGGAATTATTTATGTTTTCTAAATTCTGTCCAATACTCTTAGATACATTTACACCTTTTTCTACCTTAATGGCATTTTCTTCTACTACTCGGTTTACACTGCTTACCTCTTCTTGAATACTACTAATTAGTGTATTTATTTCTTTTACTGCATTCTCACTTTCTGCTGCCAGTTTTCTGATTTCCTCTGCAACAACAGCAAAACCTCTTCCAGCTTCACCTGCTCTAGAAGATTCAATTGATGCATTTAATGCCAGTAAATGAGTTTGTTTTGAAATACTGTTAACCGTCTCTAAAATTTTAATAATCTCTCTAGAGCTATTTGATAGCAAATCCATATACTTAATGGTTACGTTTGAAGAATCCTGTATTTCAGCAATTGTATTTACAATTTTATATATTTCATCTTTACTTGCCTTAATCACTGTGCCCGCAAAAGAATTAATTGATTGTAGCTCAGTGGATATACCTTTAGTATCCTCAACAAGAATAATAACATTTTTTATATCCTTTAGAATATTGCTGATATTATCATTGACCTTCTCGTTTAAATTTGCCATTTCAAGTGTTTCGGCATACACCTGTTGAGAAAAGCTATTATTTTCATCAATATTTATACATAATTGCTCTGAAACAGAGGCTACCTGACTAGAAGATACATATAACTCAATATTTAGCTTTTTTAAATCCATTCTTAGTTTATGAATGAACGTATCTTTTTCTGCAATTAACCTTTTATTACGATAAATTAAAATTCCAATTACTATTATGGCTGCAAGTAAAGCTGCAGATAAAGCTACTAATAGAACATGCACTAAACTATACATTATTTTTTTAGCCTCCTTGAATGGTAACAAAAAAGCGCGATAGGTCTACACTAATCACGCCATTGTACTTAGTTAAAATTTGTTAAATTTGTTTAATTTTGTTTAGTCTTTAATTTATTTTTTTACGTAGGTGAATTGTACCACAATAAATTTTTCTTTTCAAGTACCCTAATTAACTGTGTTGCTGAAATAGTATAGATTTAAAAACTAAATGTAAACATAAAAACAATATCTTACATATTTCTGAACTGCATAATAGATTTTATTGACATTCATTTCAATATATCCGCTGATGCAGCAATTCTCTCTATGGTATTAGTACCTTTTAATATCTCATCAATAAAGCATAAGCAGCATATCTCCTCATTATCAATAGTATTCAGTACCCTTTTTATAGATTTTATTTGCAGTCGATATCAGCAGTCATATTTTTTCTTTTATTATCGGAAATTTGTAATAGTAAATTCCATATGTAGAATAGCTTGAGAATGGAATTTAACTTTTCAATTGAGGAGTCAATTTAAAATTAGAAAATTCTAGGTTTTACTTGCTTTTTGAATTTTTTCATGGTAAAATATCATCTGTTACGGGCAAGAAGCGGTTTTTTAACCGATTAAATATTATTTGTAATTTTTGCTCATGAAATAAGCGAATTTAGGCTCGCAGGAGGTGAATACTTTGCCAAACATAAAATCAGCAATAAAAAGAGTTAAGGTAACTCAGACTAAGACTTTGAAGAACACTATCAAAAAGTCAGCTCTTAAGACTTCTATTAAGAAATGTAAAGAAGCTATTGCAACTAAATCAGATGCAGCTTCTGATTTATACAAATTAACTACAAAAGATATAGATAAAGCCGCAGCTAAGAATTTACTTCACAAAAACACTGCTGCGAGAAAGAAATCTAGATTAGCAAAAGCTTTAAATGCAGCAAAATAATTTAAATTGTAAAACGAAAACTCAGGTATCTTTCCTGAGTTTTTATTTTTATATTTAGAACTTAAAAATTATAAATTCCAGCATCACAGTTAAATATACTGCTTTAAGCTAGTAATATCAGGAGTGGTAGCATTATCAAATGAAAAGTCAAAGCTATCAATCATGGATAGTGAATGTGGAAAGGCGACAAACCTTTGATAATTCTACTTTACCAATAGATTTTTTATGTGAAGTTTGAGTTATAAATATTAATATTTATGCTTATACAAATTTTACAAACACCTGATTGGCTAAATCTAAGCCTAACCGAGTCAGACTTACACTTTCACCACATATCTCAATCAGTTTTTTATGCTGAAGCTCTTTAAAGCTT
Source organism: Bacillota bacterium (assembly GCA_023416275.1). GTDB lineage: Bacteria > Bacillota > Clostridia > Acetivibrionales > DSM-1351 > Ruminiclostridium. The sequence continues at coordinate 10,392 of JAEZIB010000136.1, forward strand.
TCCTCATACACGTTAAACATATCCTGATCAAACAATTTTTTAAATTCTGAGTTATTAACGCCTTGGTTTAGTCGCAATCCTAAGAACATATATTCAGATATCCTATCGGAATATTCCATCTGATATCGCTCTTCTACAGGTTTTAAACCTTTCTCTATGGCATTAATATATTTTTCTATAGTATATTTATTTGAAAATCTTTCGCCTTCCAAAAGAGAATGTGCTCCTGCTCCCAATCCTAAGTAGTCAACACATTTCCAATATGTCAAATTATGCTTGCACTCATAGCCTTCCTTTGCAAAATTGGACAGCTCGTATTGCATAAACCCATTTTCCTTTAAATAATCAATGGCATAGTGATACATATTCCTATCAAGCTCATCTTCTACCTGAGTTAACTCCCCATTTTCAAGCATATCACCAAACCTTGTTCCCTCTTCAATTTTCAAGCTATATGCAGAAATATGCGTAATATCTAAACCCACTAATACTTTTAAGGTTTTTGCCCAATCCTTCATTGTCTGACCTGGAATTCCAAATATAACATCTGCATTTATATTAATAAAGCCTGCCTTTTTTGCCAGCTCCACACTTGCAATGAAGTCCTCTTTTGAATGACGTCTGCCTAAATACTTCAATAGCTTGCTCTGATAGGCCTGAAGCCCAATGCTTATTCTATTGATTCCACTTCTTCGGTACGTATTCAGCTTTTCAATATCAAGGGTACCCGGATTACTTTCTATACTTATTTCACAAGACTCAGAAATATTAAATTTTATTTTACATAAAGTGAGTACTTCGTTAATATAATTTTGATTGACACAAGATGGAGTGCCTCCCCCTATAAAAATCGTATCAATTATATTGTATCTCATTGTATTATAATAAAGCTCTATTTCTTTTTTCAGAGCATCAAAATAGCTCTGTGCTACATCAAGCCTTCCTGCATATGAATTGAAATCACAATAGTTACATTTAGAACTGCAAAAAGGTACATGTATATATAGACCCGTCTTAGTCATTGGTGACATAACTTAATCTCCTTACATAATCTACACTAATCTAAAGGCAATTCCTTCAAAGTCCAAGATTTCCACATTTCAAAATCCGTCATTTTTAGACATTCTTTATTATTTTCTGTACTTATATTAACATATTATGTTATGATATACTAGGTTTTAGTTATACTTATTCGAGTATAATATTTAAATTATAATATTCTTAAAGGTGGTGCTTAGTCCATGTCAAAAAATAAATACAGACATGGACATTATAATGGAAAACAAAATACTAGACAATAAATCCTTTTACAAAATGGCTTTTTCACTTATAATGCCAATGGCAATACAGAACTTGATTTCAGTTGGAATAAACTCTATAGATGTGCTTATGCTCGGTAGCGTCAGCGAAACAGTACTTTCTGCTGCATCTCTTGCTGGACAGGTTCAGTTTATTATGATACTAATTTTCTTTGGTTTGACCTCCGGCTCTGCAGTCTTAACAGCTCAATACTGGGGAAAAGGCGATAAATCAACAATTGAAAAAATTATGGGTATATGTATGAGATTTTCATTGATAATTGCTGTATTTTTCACGGTGGCTGTATTGCTATTTCCAGCACAAATCATGCGTATATTCACCAATGAAGCCCCTGTTATTGCAGAGGGTGTTAAATATTTGCGAATTATTGCATTGTCCTATATTTTTATGTCAATAACAATGATTTACTTAAATGTAATGAGAAGTGTTGAGCGAGTAATGGTTTCAACAGTTGTATACCTCGTTTCACTTATTGTAAATGTTATACTAGCGTCACTGTTCATTTTAGGTGCCTTTGGTTTCCCAAAACTTGGTATCACGGGTGCAGCAATTGCAACTATTGCAGCTAGAGCAGTTGAACTTATTTGTGTTTTCATATATGCGAAAAAGTTTAATAAGGTTATACAGTTCAAGTTTAAAAGCTTGTTTGTTCGAGATAAAATTCTTTTCAAGGACTTTCTTCAATATTCTATTCCCGTTACAATTAATGAGCTTATGTGGGGTACAGGAGTAGCTATGAATGCAGTTGTCATTGGACATTTAGGAAGCTCTGTTGTTTCTGCTAACTCAGTTGCTCAGATTACAAGGCAATTGGCAACTGTTATCGCTTTTGGTATTGCTAATGCTACAGCAATAACCATTGGCAAAACTATTGGTGAAAACAATATGGAAGCTGCTAAGGTTTATTCCAAACGCTTTATTAAGCTTAGTATAGCAGCTGGTTTGGCAGGTGCATTAGTAATTTTGATTGTAAGGCCTTTTTTAATGTCTTCTCTCAATCTAAGTGACATTACTCAAGGCTATCTTTCAATAATGATGTTTATAATGTCCTATTTTGTAGTTGCTCAAGCGTTAAATACAACTCTGGTGGTTGGAGTTTTCCGTGGTGGCGGAGATACAAAGTTTGGTCTGTATCTTGATGTTTCCACAATGTGGGGCGGCTCAATTCTAGTAGGTGCATTAGCAGCTTTCGTTTTCCATTGGAGCGTACCTGTGGTATATATGATATTGATGAGTGATGAAATCATTAAAATTCCTCTGACTATTTGGAGATTCAAAAGCAAGAAGTGGCTGAATAATGTGACAAGGGATATATTTTGACCATATAAACAGCTATAGTCTAAATAAAATAATTATATTGAAATAATACTAATATTACATTAAAATGTAACTAAGATGTGTTTTAACATAAGGCAACAAGCTGCGAGGTTTTTCTTTCAGTGAGGTGCGATATAAATTCATTATTGCATATTTACAAATTAATTGTACTGATTCAAGAGGGTTCTTCCCAATTGTTAAGGCAAGAATATTTATAAGTATACCAAATTATGCTCTATTAGATAAAGATTCCTTCTTTATTTATTAAGCTTCTCCTTTATTTGTTTAAGGAGTTATTCTTTATTGAGAGTTTAATTTTCTAGACTATATTATCCTTGTGCCTTACGGTATAAGGATTTTTTATTTGTAAAATTATCACTAAGATTTTATTTAAAGGGGGTCAGAATCCATACCTCTGCTTAGCAAGTATTAAGCTTTAAAAGGTGTTGGAGGAAATTATGCAAACAAGAATTGCTGCTGTAAGTATTATTATTGAAAATTCAGATTCTGTTGAAAAATTGAATATAGTTTTACATGACTATAGCCAATATATTATCGGTAGGATGGGTATTCCCTATCAAAAACGAAATATATCCATTATCTGCATAGTAATGGATGCGCCTAATGATGTGATAAGTGCATTATCTGGCAAACTGGGCATGATTCCTAATATAACTGCAAAAACCGCTTATTCAAAGCTTTATGATTCGGAATAAGCTGGAAGCTTTAAATTGTTCAGAAATGTCTTTCCCTTAAAGACACAATGTGAGTTTTAGTTAACTATGAACCATGGATGGTGAAGTAAAAGCGGCTAAAATGCTGAGAATGAACAATGATGGTTCCAAGCAATTACTAATTCTTGCAACTATTTCAGCGACAAACTATTGATAAGTTTGAACACCTATAGATTATCTGGGTGAGAAAGTTGAGTTATTAATGTGAATAATTTCACAACATCTTGAAGCTTGAAAGGAGCAAAATATATGAGTTTAAATGAAACCCCAAGGGCTAACCGCCTGCACATAGGTATTTTTGGAAAAAGAAATAATGGAAAGTCCTCTCTAATAAATGCTATTACAGGCCACAATACTGCCTTGGTATCTGATTTGGCCGGTACAACCACAGATCCAGTCTACAAAAGCATGGAAATATATCCAATTGGGCCATGCGTTTTAATTGATACAGCTGGCTTTGATGATGATGGAATCATTGGCCAATTGAGAGTTGAAAAAACAAAAGAAGCCGCACAAAAAACAGATATTGCTTTAATTGTATTTAGTGAAGATGAAGTAATTGATATTGAAAAGGAATGGATTGCTACCTTCAAAAAAAAGAATATTCCCTTTATACCTGTGCTGAATAAATCAGATTTAATAAAAGACATTGATGCTGTTAGTAAATATATTGAAAGCAATATTGGAATAAAGCCTATTGTAGTGAGCAGTATTAACAAAAATGGAATTAATCAAATAATAACAGCTATAATGCGCAGCCTTCCTGAAGATTATGACCTTCAAAGAATCACAGGTGATATTGTAAAAGATGGCGATGTTGTATTGCTTGTAATGCCTCAGGATATTCAAGCACCAAAAGGGCGATTAATTCTTCCTCAGGTTCAAACATTAAGGGAGTTGCTTGACAGAAAATGCATAGTTCTAAGCGTTACAACTGACAAGCTAGATGAGGCATTTAAAGCCTTAAGCTCTCCCCCTGCTGTAATAATTACTGATTCACAGGTTTTTAAAACTGTATATGAAAAGAAGCCCCAGGAAAGCAAGCTAACTTCGTTCTCAGTACTTTTTGCAGGCTACAAGGGTGATTTGGACTATTATACAAAAAGTGTTGTAGCTATTGATAATTTAACCGAAAGCTCAAAAGTTCTCATTGCTGAAGCCTGTACCCATGCACCTCTTTCAGAAGATATTGGAAGAGAAAAAATCCCCGCACTTTTACGTAAAAAGATTGGCCAAAACCTAACTATTGATATTGTAAGCGGAACTGATTATCCAAATGATCTGACTGAATATGACCTGGTTATTCAGTGTGGAGCTTGTATGTTCAATAGAAAATATGTCCTTTCGAGAGTTGAAAAAGCCGCTGAACAAGAAGTTCCTATGACTAATTACGGGATAGTAATTGCCTATTTATCAGACATACTTGACAAGATTAGTTTAAAATAAAATTATTTTTAACAAAGGAGTTAAAAACATGTATAACGTAAAATCTAAGGACTCAAATGAATTTATTGATAATGGAGAAATTTTAGAAGCAATTAATGAAGCAAAAAAACTCGTAAAAAACCAAGATGAAATAGATAGAATATTGACTAAAGCAAGGCAATACAAGGGACTTACTCATAGAGAAGCCGCCGTTTTACTTGAAATAGACGATGATGAAACTCTTGAAAAAATGTACAAAACAGCACGAGAAGTCAAGGAAGAAATTTACGGAAAGAGAATTGTAATATTTGCACCTCTATACTTATCAAATTATTGTGTAAATGAATGTAAGTATTGTGGTTACAAATGTACCAATAAAATAAACAGGCATCAGCTATCCCAAGATGAGCTTAGAGAAGAAGTGCGAGCTTTAGAAGCTATGGGACACAAAAGACTTCTGCTTGAAGCCGGTGAAGATGATGAAAATTGTCCAATAGACTATATACTAGATTGTATAAAAACTATATATGATGAGAAATTTGAAAATGGTTCGATTCGCAGAGTAAATGTTGATATCGCAGCAACTACAGCAGAGAATTATAAAAAGCTGAAGGATGCAAAGATTGGAACCTACTTATTATTTCAAGAGTCCTATCACAAACCTACCTATCTGGATATGCACAAGGGTCCAAAACACAATTATGAATGGCATACAGAGGCAATGGACAGAGCAATTCTAGGTGGTGGAATTGATGATGTTGGTATAGGTCCTTTGTTTGGCTTGTATGACTATCATTATGAAACAATTGCGCTTCTGATGCACGCTGAGCATTTAGAAGCAGTTGCAGGTGTTGGCCCTCATACAATTTCCATTCCACGGCTTCTTCCTGCTGAAGGTGTTGACTATGACTCCTTCCCCTATTTAGTAAATGACAGGGATTTTAAAAAGCTGGTAGCAATTATTCGTCTTGCAGTTCCTTATACAGGTATGATTTTATCAACAAGAGAAAGCATACAATTTCGAAATGAGCTTCTCGATGTTGGTATCTCTCAGATGAGTGCAGGTTCCAGCGTTGAAGTTGGCGGCTATGCTGCAAGAAAAGCTACCGAGGAGAATCTGGATGAAAAACCTCAGTTTAATCTTGCTGACCATAGAAAACCTATTGACGTTATAAAAGCCCTTGTAAAGGATGGTTATATTCCAAGCTATTGCACAGCCTGTTATAGAGAAGGAAGAACTGGAGACCGTTTTATGCCTTTAGCTAAATCAGGTCAAATTAAGAACTGCTGTCATCCCAATGCTTTGCTAACCTTCGAGGAGTATATAAGTGACTATGCAGATGACGAATTAAAAGAAATGGGTCAGCAAATGATTGATGCCGAAATCCAAAATGTGCCTAATGAAAGGCAAAGAGAAAGAGCTGCCGATTACTTGCGTAAAATTCGTAATGGCGAAAGGGATTTGAGGTTCTAAAATTGTTAGCATCTGTAGCTTAAAATTTTGTGTTAGCAATATTAATGTAATTATTTATGTGAGTATGTTTTTTAGTATATTCACGAAATATCTTTGCTTTTATTTGTATAAGTATGAGTACAATTATTATTCAGTAATCCCTATATTATTTCTACACATAAAATAGAAAAAGGGAACAAAATGTGTTATTTGCCGCTTAGTGCAAAAACTATTTTGTTCCCTGCTTTTATATAATTGCATTTCTGATTATCATTTCAATTTCATCCAAATTCATATTACAGCCGTCTTACATATAGTTCAAGTACTTCTTATTCAATTTTGTTTCTATTATTTACTCATACTTATCAACGCACTTCTATACATCCAATTGGAAAGCCACACAGAAGTTAGGCTGTGAAACTCCGGATCTACCTTTGAATGGGTCTGAATCACGCAGCAAGCCCCAACGATATGTACCGTTTGATCTTGTTGATCCACCTGTATAAGCATAGCCTACTTTTACACCTGATGCAGGAAGATCATTTGCACAGGTTATCTTTACTGAACTTCCTGAAATTTCAACTGAACTAATAGTTACTTTTGAACCATTAGCAGTAACCTCAAAGCCTTTGCCATTCTTCCATTCATTACTGCTTTGGTTTGGTGCCCCAAGTGTAGAATCCCAAACAAGTGGACCTACTGGTACATTTAGGTTTACTGTAATCACTTTACCACTCTTTGTTATACTAGTAGGCTCAAGTGGTCTCCAATTATTCCCTTTAACAACTCTTTCATAATATACCTGACCAAACTTTTCACCCATCGTCTGATATCCCTTTGCTGTCAAATGTATATGGTCGCTTCCATAAGCACGCTGGTAAGTTGGTCCTATGCAAATTATATCATTAGGATAGTCAACTCCTGCCTTCCATTGTGCCAATGTTGAAACCGCAGTTCCAGTACTCATATAAGAATGCTGTTGTACTAAAAACAGTGGTATACTCTGTGTTTGTCCAGTTATTGCTTTAATATCCTTATTGTAATCAGACCATATTTGACGGATACAGCTTTCATAGGACTGATTGTTGAAATCATTTTCCCCATGAACAAGAGTAATTCCACCAACACCGTAGGTCTTACCTGATGCTTTTGCAAGACGGTTAATTGCTTGAACCTCAAATAATGCCGCAGCATAACTATGGCCAGTACTAGCTGAAACCGTTGCACCCTTTTTAATCATATCATAGCCCTGACCTGTTTCACCCACTACAGTATGTGCCGAAATATAATCTTTGCCACCTGCTGCCTTAACCATCGAAGTTATTTGATTTGCCATTGCAGTATGTGGAGTCTCTCCCCATATATTTACTGGATAACCAACATGCCAGCCTGAACCAATGCTTCTAATAGGCTCAACTAGCGGAACCATTTTAAGTGCACTATTGTTTGAATCGTATGGTGGAACTGTTAAATTCAAGTTTCCTAAAGATAGCTTTAGATTGTTGTACGGCTGAGTTGTAGATAATTCCGGATTACCAAAATGACCCACAGAAAGACTTTGGCCTGTGCCTATAACTCCAGCCCAATCCCAAGGTATATTAAAATCAGGTTCTTCAGGCTCTGTATTTTCTCCTGGGAAAGTAATTATAATGCCAAGTAAATATTGTTTCATCAGTGCAAAATCAATTGCATCAATTGATCCGCTGGCATCTAAATCAGCTAATTCTTTATTTACAATAGTTTCTATTCCTAAAAGGTGCTTCTTTATCAGCATTAAATCTATTGAATCTCTTGAGCCATCAGCATTTATATCACCAAGAGTTTTCGAACCGCTTCCTGTATCCAGTTTAAACCAATTAATGTTAAACAGATAACCACTTGCCCCAGTAAATTTCAGGTATAAATCATGTATTCCGCTTGCGCCAGTAAGATTACAACTTACATCTGCCCAACTCTGAAAATCTCCTGTTCCAGCAACAGAGCATGTACCTACTAAAGTGCCGGTAATACTGTCAAGTCTTAGCTCAATATTACCTCCGCTAGTGCCGCTTGCTACTCTTGCAGTGAAACTTGTCTTTCCGCTGCCAAAATCAACACTTTTATAAACTGCATAATCTCCGTTTTCAATATATCCGATATTTTCCCCGCCCTCTGTACAGGTTTCAGTCTGAATTCCTGATTGAGTAGTAAAACTTTCTGCTTCTATTTGAGAAGCTGCAGCAAAGGCTGTGAAAGGAGCACTGTAGCTAATATTGCATAAAAGCATAAAAGCTGCAGTCATAATACTAATAATTCTTATTTTTTTCTTATTTAGCATAGATATAACCTCCATTTATTTTAGTTAGGGTTATTACTGCTTTTTGTACTGTTTATATAATTCAAAAAGCAGTTCTGCCATTTCGTTTCAGATTTTCGTACCTTTACAATGGTCAGTATTCATCTGAAAACAGCATTACCATTACAAATATTCGTAACTGCTTCAAATTTTTAGTGGGCATATGGAAATTCAAAGCTAGATAGCAACTATAAATTAGTAGAAAAGAAAAAAGTTAAGCTATGGAAGGCATTGAGTAAGTATTCAGTTTATTATCTGTGAAAACTATAAGTATTAGTTGAATATAAAAGAATAGATATGACCTTTTGTTTCAATTAGGTACATACAAAAAAATGAAATGGCATATAAAAACTACAAATTTTAGTTTTCCCATATGACCAATTCATTTTTAATTCAAACTTCGCAGTTGAGTATACTGCTTAAAGCCTAGTAATATCAGGTGTGGTAGCAATATCAAATGATAAGTCAAATGATTTTAAGAATAAGTTTACTGAACAACAAGCCATTGGTAAACTTGAGCCTGGATGGACTTTTCATCCGAAAGTTGGATTAAAAATAATTGCATGAATTAGTTGTGTGAGAAAAGCTTGCTGAATAAATATATAGATTTTAGTTAAATCGCAAAAGCAGTATTCCTATACGTTTAAAATTGTTCAGCAAGCTCCAAGTGTTTTTACTAAAAACCCGACACGATGTCGGTTTTAGCACACTATGAACATGGATGGTAAATGTGTGCGACGGCAAAGCTACTTCGAATGAATAGTGCTAGTTCCTAGTACTTACTAATTCTAGCAATTATTTTGGCAACAAACCATTGATAATTCTACCGCACTAATAGATTTTTTATGTGCGAAGTTTGAATATATGATTTAAAGCTTATTACCAATGGCATCTACTGCTGTTCTACGTCTCAAAGCAAAAATTAGTATTGCAGAAATTGCAGCTCCTCCAATTGAGCTAATACTAAATGGTATTACAAATCCAAACAGTGCTGCTTCCCTCTCTAAAATAAAGGTTGCAACAGGATAGGCTAAAATTGCTCCAAAAATGCCAGTACCAATAACTTCGCCTATAACTGCACTTATAACTTTTGGGAATTTTTTATACAATAATGCGCAAAACAATGCACCTAACATACTTCCAGGAAATGCAAGCAGTGTTCCCGTACCTGATATAACACGAATACATGAGGCCACAAATGCCACTCCTACCGCATAGAGTGGGCCTAACATTATACCTGCTATTACATTTACCATATGCTGTATTGGCGCACATTTAGCAATACCGACTGGAAATGAAAATGTTGACCCAACAACAGCTACAGCTATAAGTATTCCTGATAAGGCTATCTTTTTAATATTTGTTTTCATTAAATAACTCCAATCTTATATTAAGTACTATTTCGCTTTTAAAATATACAAAACACATATTTTAAATACAAATTAGTATAATCATTAGTGTCCAAAGTCTGACCTGATATATAATGTTGAAAGTCTATATTATTAAAAGCATTTCAAACCTAATTACATTACAATAGAAAAATATCTGTAACTCTTCTATTCAGAGCAAAATTCAACCTTTTCGCCAGCTAAGATTTTATTAGTGGTTCTGACTGCACACATTTTTCCACACATAGTGCAAGAATGCTTTTCAGAAGGCGAAGTGCTTTCAAAATATTCTCTTGCCTTATCTTCATCAATAGCATATGAGAACATTTCCTCCCAATCAATACGGCGTCTGGCATCACTCATTTTGTTGTCTATCTCACGGGCACCTGGGATACCCTTTGCAATATCAGCTGCATGAGCTGCGATTTTTGATGCCACTATTCCCTCTCTTACATCTGATAAATCTGGAAGACGCAAATGCTCAGCTGGAGTTACATAGCATAGGAAATCAGCACCGCTGCTGGCAGCAATTGCGCCGCCTATCGCTGAAGTAATGTGGTCATATCCTGGCGCTATATCTGTTACAAGAGGTCCTAACACATAGAAAGGAGCTCCATGACACAACCTTTTCTGAATAATCATATTTGCGGCAATTTCATTTAATGCCATGTGACCCGGACCTTCTACCATTACCTGAACATCCTTGTCCCATGCTCTTTTTGTCAAGTTTCCAAGCTCAATTAGCTCGCTTAATTGTCCTGCATCTGAGCTGTCATTAATACTGCCTGGACGTAATGCATCACCAAGGCTTATTGTAACATCATACTCTCTAAGTATTTCTAAGAACTCATCATAATACTGATAAAATGGATTTTCATTTCCCGTCATTTCCATCCATGCAAATAGTAAGGAGCCACCGCGAGAAACAATATTTGTAAGCCTTTTAGAGCGTTTGAAACATTCAACTGCACGTTTGTTTATTCCAGCATGAATAGTCATAAAATCAACGCCTTCTTTTGCATGAGCTTCTACAACCTTGAGAAAATCCGCTGCTTTGATATCCAATAAATCTTTTTCCAAATAACCAATAGCATCGTACATGGGTACTGTACCAATCATTGCAGGAGACCTTTCAATTAGCTGGGTTCTAAAAGTATTAGTCTTACCGTAATTGCTCAAATCCATAATTGCCTCTACTCCAAATTTAAGAGCCATATCAACCTTTTCCATCTCTTTTGAGTAATCAACACAATCTCCTGAAATGCCCAAATTGACATTAATTTTAGTTCTAAGCCCCTCTCCTATTCCTTCAGGACTAAGTGACTTGTGATTAATATTTGCAGGAATTGCTACCTTTCCGCAAGCAACCAGATCTCTTAATTTTTCCTCTTCTATTTTCTCTTTTCTTGACACTAACAACATTTCTTTTGTGATAATTCCCTTTTTAGCTGCTTCCATCTGTGTTTTATAATTCATTTTAAACCCCTCTCTTTACTTCAGTGATTTAACTTTAAATATTTTTTTAACTGCAACGTCACTTTATTGTTTATTAAGCAACTAATTTCTTTATTAACAATTTTGCTTAAATAAAAAGTGCCTACCCGAATTGGGAAAGCACTCTAATTTTAAAAACTAAATCTTTGCTTCCCTACAACGGTGTTAACCGACAGGTTCAAAGGGTCAGGTTTTAGCCTTCTCAACCGTAAAGTACATACAAATAAATAAGAATAACTGCAAAACAAATCCTACTTATTGGCGTCCTTGTTGGTCCCCCCACAAATAAATATTAAATTGTTTAGTGATTTATGACATATTTAAAACAACATCTTGAATTTTAACATATAGTATAAATTAAGTAAAGCTATAAAATAAAATCAGTTGAAGTCCTATCCTACTAAATGTAACTATTCAGAAATTTAAAAAACAATATACAGCACATGCTTTTATATACTTATAAACTCTAAATTGCAGGTGTTCATAATTATATATGGTTTATAAATGGCTGAATATAGCACAAGATGTAGGCATTATTAATGCCTACATCTATATTTTTTCACCTAAACTGCATTATGAACGAAAGATGCTATACTGTTTATTGGAATATCCGTTACAGATCCAACATTATAAACAGGAGTTCCTTTATTCTGTCCGTATTGATCAAATTGGCAATTGTATCCATATCCATGCATATGATCACAATTATTCATATTATTCATATTGTTCATATTGTCATTCATATTCATGTAATTACCACCACAACCATTGCCTAACGCACAACCAGGTGCAGGACCGATACTAGTTATTAATCTACAATAGCACTCATTAACTCCTAATATTACGCCTGTAAAGCCACAACCTGACTGTCCTCCGCTTTTAGTAAATATAGTAACTGTTTGACCAATATACTTCGCCAATAGATGACAAATATTATCATTACAGCCACATGAATTACAACCATCCATATATAAATCCCCTTTCATTAGATTTAATCTTCTTACTTGTAGTTTATGTTAACTCTAATGAAAGTGTTACTAACAGAAATTTTATTTGTTGAGCTGAGAGCTTTGATTTTTTTCTTCATAGCCCTGACAGGCTTGTCCTGATGATTGATAAACTACCACAGATGGAATCTGCCTGGTTTTGAAGCCAAATGCTTTACATCCATGTGGCATATTAGCGTACCAAGTTATATAGTAGAATTTGCAATTGCGGCAGTTAATCCTTTCTGTTGGCATTCTGTACTCCTCGTTTATTAAATAGTATACAGCAATCTACTTGTAAATAGTTTTGTCTCAATACATTAAAGTTTTGGCACAATCTCTTTTCTATTTGCAACATTTCTCTGTTCAAAAATCACTACGTTCGCACAGCCTTATTATTGAACTAGACACCTTTTGGCTTTTCACAGCTTGAAAAGGCACCATGTTTTGTACAATCTTATTTTTAAAGTTTTTTAAGCTTATCAAGTTTTTTTCAATACTTCCTTTGTTGTTATAATGTTTGCACCTATTCCAAACAAGTCTGATATTACTACTTGATGATACGCAACAGGAGCCTTAAGCTCTATTTTTTTAAGTTCTGCAAGAGCACTCTGTATTCTTTCTTTTGGGATTGGTTTATCACTTCTAACACTCACAAGTGGTAGTTCCCCACCAATTACTCTTATTGTTGATGTAAGGCTTCTTTTAGGAAATTGTATTTCATCTATCGCATAGGTTTTTCCTTTTTCGCACAAGGCATTTTCAACAAGACTCACTTTATTATCTGCATCAAGTTGAACATTCATTCTGCACCCATTAGGACAGATTATACAAACTATCTCTCTAATGTTACTCATCAATAAACACCTCCAATTTCAGGACATCTTTTAATTCCTGAGCTTTTAAGTCTATCCTTACCATTTCTGCTGGATTTAGAGCTTTGAAGGTCTTTTTCTTTATCTGCCTGTCGCCATCCTTAAATATTATAGTTGTATTTTTATATGGGTTTGTTACCCTCATTGAAAAGGTTATATCTTTGTTTGGTGAAATGCTCTGCGGCAATACATATCTAATTCCATTACCTGCCATGACAGAAATATCAGATTTATTACTAATATTACCGTTAATATAATCCACAGCTGTACTAGCTGCCAATTGCCCCTCCGCTGATACATAATCCACCAAATCATGTACCTGCAAAACATTTCCGCAAGCAAATATTCCTGGTACACTGGTCTGCAAATTCTCATCAACCCTTGCGCCACCAGTAATATCATCAATATGTACACCTGCATTTAATGACAATTCATTTTCCGGAATTAAGCCAACAGATAGTATTAAAGTGTCACATTCAAACTTTTTAGAGGTTCTAGGAATTGGGTTGCCTTGCTCATCAACCTTTGCTATAGTAACACCTTTAACTCTTTCATGCCCATCAATTTTTATTACAGTATGGCTTAATAACAAGGGTATTCCAAAATCCTCAAGACATTGTGTTATGTTTCTTTGAAGACCGCTGGAATAGGGCAGCTTCTCTACAACGGCCAAAACCTTTGCCCCTTCAAAGGTCAAACGTCTTGCCATTATTAGTCCAATATCTCCTGAGCCTAAAATAACTACTCTTTTGCCCACCATAATATTTTTGAGATTAACAAGGTTTTGTGCAACTCCTGCTGTAAATACACCTGCCGGGCGTGTACCAGGAATACATATAGCACCTCTTGTTCTCTCTCTGCATCCCATTGCAAGAATTATTGCTGAGGCTTTGTAGGTTTTAATTCCGCTGGGGCTTATAGTTGTTACTATCTTGTCAGTAGCTATATCCTGAACCATAACATTTGTAATTATCTCTATATTTAACGACTTTGCCTCATCAATATATCGTTTTGCATACTCAGGGCCTGTCAAAGCCTCATTGAACCTTATAAGACCAAAACCATCGTGAATACATTGATTTAGTATTCCTCCTGCATTTAGCTCTCGTTCTAGAACCAATACATCATCTATGCCCCTCTTCTTAGCTTCTATTGCAGCAGCAAGACCAGCCGGTCCCGCTCCTACTATAATTAAGTCTTTGTTTATTAACATATATATGCACATGCCCAACATTTGCACATGAATATCAAGAGAATGTACCTTCTTGAATAAATGGCATGGGCTAGGTAACTCCTTTTCTATTTAGTTAATTTCTTTTAATGCTTCAACTACTTAACTTTACCTGTGAAAAGCTTTGATTCCTTTCCGCGCATTGTTATTTGCTCAGGTGACAAGCCTTTCTCCTTATTTAAAATATCAACTATTCTAGTAAGGCAATATCCTCCTTGACACCTACCCATCATAGGTCTGGCACGATACTTTATTCCTGCTAAGGTAGTAACTCCAAGAGGATTATTAATTGCATCGAGTATCTCCTTTTTGGTAATTCCTTCGCATCTGCAAACTATTTCACCATACTCAGGATATTGGCTAATCAACTCTTCCTTTTGGTCAATTGTTAGTTCTCTAAATTGAACTATTCCTTTTCTCGTAGAAATAAAATCACTTTTTAATGAAATGTCTTCCTTGTTTGCAATAATATCTCTTACCATTTTACTTATAGGAACAGATGACGTCAGTCCCGGTGATTCTATACCAATAAGATTAATTAATCCTGGCACCACTTTGGATTCTTCTATGATAAAGTCTCCAAATCCACCTGTATTTGGACCCACTATTTTTGATCTGATACCTGTATAACTTCTGATGATATGTCTCATGCTTAAAGGTGGAAGCAGCTCCTTTGCTTCTTTGAACAGCTGGTCCATAACTTTCTTAGTTGAGCTATAGTCATTCTTTGATTTTATGTATTCAGCACTAGGCCCAATAAGTATATTACCTTCCATAGTTGGTGTCAGGTGTACTCCAAGTCCGCCAATACCAGGTCTTGGAACAGGGTACACAGGCACATTGAGATATTGGCTGGTTCTTTTGTCAAGAATGAAGTACTCTCCTCTGCAAGGATAAATTTTGTACCCCTTCTCACCTGCCATAGATGAAATTTTGTCAGAATAGAGTCCTGCACTGTTAACTATGTATCTGCTATAATAATACGTGTTGCCTGCTTTAACTCTAAAAAGCTTGTCCTGCCTTGATATTCCTTTAACCTCTTTATTAAAATAAAACTTAGCACCATTTACAGCCGCATTTTCTGCAAGCGCAACAGTGTATATAAATGGATTTGTTATTGCAGTATTAGGCGATAGCATTGCTCCTATCCCTCCCACATGGGGCTCCATTTTCTTCACAACCTCTGCATTAACAAACTCCAGACCTTTAACACCATTTTTTTTACCATTCTCAATTAATTTATCTATACCTGCAAAATCGCTTTTGTCAAAAGCTACTATTAGCTTTCCTGTCTTTTTATAAGGCACATCCAATTCTTTGCAAACACCTTCGAAGCCTTCATTGCCTTCAACACAAAGTTTTGCCATAAGACTTCCTGGCTTGTTATTAAAGCCAGCATGGACAACTGCACTATTTCTACCGCTAGTTCCACTGGCTACATCACTTTCCTTTTCAATTATAGCTATTTTTAAATTGTATCTTGATAGCTCCCTTGCTACGGCACACCCTACTGCACCTGCACCAACTATTATTATGTCAAATGTATTTTCAATATTAGCTGCCATAAATATGCCCATGCCCATCTTTTGCTCAATTACATCAAGGAAATGTTAATTCCTTGACAGAAGTAGCATGGGCTAGGTTTCTCCTTTTCTTTTTTTTAACTTCTTAAACCTTTCCTCAGTATCAAAAATACTTCCTTTGATTATAACATAACGGAACTCTTAATAAAATAATCCACCTCACCTAAAATTATAATCCTAATTGCTCTGCAAAATGATTATTAACAGCTTCCTGTATCATATCTTCCCATGAATTGAAGCTGGAATTATTTTTTATAAACAAATCTAATTCATTATCAGAAATTTTTTCGAAATCTTCTTCCGTTTCAATTTTAAAACCACTTTTTTTTGTCATTTCATTATAAGAATTGAAGGTTGTATATTTTCTCATAAATTTATCGCTAAACAATATATTAAACGAAACATTATTATTCATTTCGTCAGCAATAACAATTTCATAAGCGTTATCAGCCTTTTCAGTTAAGCTGTTAACTATTACATTAAATTCTTCAATATCACAATCCATATTTCCTCCCACAACAATAAAATGTATATTAAGTATAACACAAAATATGCCAAATCGCAAACATATGTTCTGTATATATTTTAATTACTTAACCAAATTTATTATAACATTTATAAAAACAATTTTTTATGAAATTAGAAATTGTTAACACAAAAATAATCCGTTGTTTCCACAACAGATTATTTTATGCATTATCAAACTTTTCAATATAATACTTTAGGAATTTATTTGTTGAATCAATCGCAGTTTTGATTGAGTATTAGGAATGTATTCAAGGAATTGATTTATTTAAAATAATTACTACTTTCTAATGTCAATACTGATGCTGCCATCAGTTATTTCAATGATTCTGTCAGCTTTTTCAGCAATTTTTCTGTCGTGGGTTATTATTATAAAAGTAGTACCCAGTTTCTCATTTATTCCTCTTAATAGATTATATACTGTTTCTGTTGAATCAGAGTCAAGATTTCCAGTTGGTTCATCAGCAAGAATCATATCTGGGTTATTTAAAATTGCTCTAGCTATCGCCGTTCTTTGCTGCTGACCACCTGACATTTTTGTAGCATTATTATTTATGACTTTTTCCAAGCCTACAAGAACTAAGTACTCTTTTGCCTTTTCAATTATTTCTTTTGTAACCTTACCACCACCAATTCTATATGGCATTAGCACATTTTCAAGAGCAGTAAACTCTGGCAGCAAATAGTGAAACTGAAAAACAAAACCTACTCTTTTATTTCTTATCTCGGCAAGCTTGTCTTTTGAGGCTTTTGAAGTATCTGTTCCTGCAAGCATAACCTGTCCGCTGGTAGGTGTGTCAAGTGTTCCCATTATATTCATAAGTGTACTTTTTCCGCTTCCCGACTGCCCAATTATAGAATTAAAGGTACCCTTTTCAAAACTTACATTAATATCTGTAAGCACCTGATTTTTTATGGTGGTCCCATATATTTTATTTACATTTTTTAATTCAAGTATGTTGTTCATACTAACCTCCCACGCCGACTTTCGGCACAAATTTATGTGGCTTTTCCTAACTCGAAAATGTATAATATTCGCACACAGGATTCTCAATTCCACAAAAAGCTGAGAGCAGCTTTTTGATATGCGAAGATAACGATGAATGCACAAAATGTAAACTTCGCATTATTGCTCCTAATTATTTCTAATAATATCGATAGGATTTAGTTTTGATGATTTTATCGCAGGTATTAATGATGCGAAAACGCAGGCAAGTACAGCTATAGCTCCTGAAAGAGCAATAAAATTATTATCAATATACAAGTCCACAACAGGCGTTCCGTCAGGGTTTAGAGCAAAGGTTGTAAATGCCAACGATAACCCCACTCCTAAAATAATTCCTGCTATTGCTCCAAAAACGCCTAATATAAGCCCTTCAAAAATAAAAATCATACTTGAATCTCTGTTCTTTATGCCCATTGCCTTTAAAATTCCTATCTGCTTTGATTTCTGCATAACAGTAATTGCAAGCACACTTGATATTCCCAAAATTACAGATAGCATTACAAATATCTGAATCATAAGGCTTGAAATACTTTGACCCTGAAGCCCGCTCAAAAGTTGTTCATTCTGTGATTTCCAATCAGTGATTTTATAATCAATGTTGCCTATTTTTATTGAAATGTTCTGAACAATTAAGTCTGATGAAAAAACCTCGTCATCTGAAGCCTGCATTTCAATTGAAGTAGCTACATCCTCTACATTGAATAATTCCTGTGCTGAGGAAAGAGTAGTTATACACCAGCTGTTGTTTATCTGTGCAACCTTCAAATCAAAAAACCCTGTTATTTTACATTCCTTTGTTGTTTTGTCAGGCAAAATTATATTAATTTTATCTCCAACCTTAAAGCCATATTCTTCTATGAGATTTTTGCCAAGTACTACTTCTCCTGAATTGGTTGGCATAGTTCCCTCAACTACTGAGTCAGAAATTTTATATATGTTATCCGCTTTAGATAAATCAAAGCCTCTTACTAACAGTGATTGAGTTTTCCCATCGTACTCCATCAAGCTAGCATTTTCATAAACAGGTGAAATATATTTAACCCGTGAATCTGCCTGTTGTGCTGTTTCCATTAGGTCTGGATAATCATTAATATGTTTGTCCTCAGACGTTGATGTTATTGTTATTTGTGATGAACTGCCAATGGTCTTTTCAACAAGTCCTTTCTGAAGCCCTTGAATTAAAGAACCTATAAAGATCTGAACAGAAATACCTATTCCGATACCAAGTATTATAATTAAAGTCTGTGAAATATTCGATTTTAAAAATCTTGTTGCAATGTTAAAATTCAGCTTCATCTGTTCATCTCCTTTTCGGTTACAATTTTTATATCCTCAAAAGTATCTGTATAATAATCTGCTCCCACTATGGATATGTTTTTACTGTCTCTTGTAAATGCATATCCGCCTACAACTATTTTTGTATTTTTACTAATTTTTTTACGTAAATCCTCAATTATCTTCTTTGTAACAACCAAGTTATAATAATTGCTGACACTTATTGCAATAATATCAGGATTGATTTTATCGGCAGCATTATAAAAATCATCATAGGGGGTATTGTTGCCTACAAAAATTGCATTATAGCCGCATATTGTGAAATAATCTGCTACCATTCTGGCTCCAAGATCATGATATTCCTCAGGAGGACATACAATAATAACATTTCCCCTTTTAGGATTATTTTCTTTATTTCTTTTCTCTATAACATATGGGTAGCAGCATTCAACAATAGTTCTGACAATTGCTGTCCGTACATGCTCTTTCCATACACATATATCCTTATCGGCAAGTGAACACTGCATGTTATTTAGGGCAGGCTTTAAAATATCGGAGTATAACTTTATAATATCAACTGCTCCACTTTTTAAAAGTCCCATTGCAAAATCAACTGCCTCTTCCTTATTTTCATTTTCTAAGATTTGCATAAACTTATCTGAATTGTTACTCATATCGCACCTCTTTTTCAAATTAGAATGTTGATTGTGAAACTGCTTATAGCTTTTAAATAATATTTATTATCATCAGAAAATATGGCTTTCCTTTAATATTTTATTTTTAACTAAATACTGAATTAACTTTTGCACATAAGTCCATTGTTGTTCAGAATTATCAACTGGGAAAGTTGAGATATTTGTACCATAGTTTGTTTAATGTAACTAATTAAAAAACTTAAAAGCTTATAATTAAGTCTATGCAAACATAATAGATTTTTAATCCCAAAAACATGTTGTATAGCTTAAAAGCAAAACTTGTATTTTCCTTTTTAAAAATAATTGCAAATGTTTATCCAGTATAGGTTTATGTTAATTCTACTATACCCCTTTAGGTTAGTTTTAAACATTTTTGTATAACCTACCAGCTTATTCTAATTTGTATTCAGAATGTAGAGTCACATTTTTAAATTAGGCTTTTTGCTTGCTCGTTAGGGCATAGCTCACAAATATTTTTCAATACTATTGAGCCACTGCTTATGAATTGCACCGCATAAACCGACGGCATAAAAAAATATTGTCGAAACCCATCTTGTGTGATACAATCAATTTAATTCAAATAAATACTTATAATGTTTTAAATTACAACAAAAGGAATTAAGAATGTGTTTTTTATTTGAAACTTTCACACTGTTTATGTATAAATAAAGTAGTCTAGCCACATCTCCCTTTGGTCGAAATTTAGCAGGGTTGTGTGATGTTTTGAATAACTACTGTAGCCATATGAAAAAATTTTAAACATTTAAAAGGACGAACTTTTGAAAAAATAATACAGTTCACAGAAATTAACTTCGCAGATACTATTAACTACCTTATACATACATCTTTTTCTTGCAAATTTTCTTAAACACTAGGGATTCCTTCAACAAACACATACTAAAACAAAAAACAGGTTGTTAGGCTGACTAGCCATTCAATTATAAAATTAAAAACTAGGAGGTATTTTTATGGCAACTTATCAAGTGGATAATCAGTGGGGCGGTACTTCAGAGCCTTGGCATCAAGGTTCTACCTGGCTGTTAGGTATTAGAAATAATCAATATTTAGTAGGAATTGATATTTCATCAAATGATAACGGCATGACATTTAATGGTTCCATTACATACAATGGAGAAGGTCCAATTGATTTTACAGCCGCAAAAAAAGCCGGTAATCAGTATGTTGCAAAAGTTCGCTGGGGTGGTTCTATGGCTCCATGGAATGATGAGGGGACATGGATAATTGGAGGAAGATCCAATCAAAGTTGCGTTGAGTTAAAGGCAACTGCCATAGAAGGCGGTAAAATCCTGTCGGGAAACATGAAATATTCTGGTGAAGGTCCTATCGGTTTCAAAGGTACTTTTATTCCTTCTTATGAAGTTCAAAATCAGTGGGGTGGTCCAGATGCACCATGGCATAATGGGGGCATATGGGTGTTAAGCGGTCGTTGCACTCAAAATGTTATCTCAATGGATATAAGATCAAATGACCTCGGAAAAACCTTTGAAGGAGTTATGACATATCAAAATGAAGGGCCAATCGGATTTAAAGGAGTTAAAACTATTGATAATATGTATGAAGTATACAATCAATGGGGAGGCTCCGCTGCACCTTGGCATCGTGGTGGTGACATGATTATTGGTGGAAGAGACAATCAATCTGTTATTCGGCTCAAATTTACGTCCAATGACGGAAATAATCTATTTGGGGAAATGACATACGTTGGAGAAGGTCCAATTGGTTTTAAGGCAAGTATAGTAAAGCAGGTATGATAAAGCAAGTATAATTTAATTAAGATACTTTGGACAGTACTTAATTGGTCCTATGGAAAGAATATGTCTTGCTTGGTAAGCACCTCAAATTGGGGTGCTTACCAATAGTAAAGTTCCTCTCTGACAAGCAATTTATATGTACTACTTTCCCTAGGAAAATTATTTTTGAACTATATCCATCTATTTCTAAATTATATATGGTATAGTCTTCTCGCTCTTCAATACTCATTAGTATCCTCCTTATTAGTTCCAAATCTCTTTTCATTTTAGCTCCCTATATACAATATTTTACATACTAAATACTAGCAATTAAAAATGCACCTATTATACCAAGAATAGTTAGAACAACCCAAAATATCATTATATTTTTCATTGTATCTACTTTATCATCTATACTATCTAGTTTTTGAATTAATTTCATCGATATGTATTGCAAAAACTCTTCATCAGTTACTTCTTCAGATTGCTCAGTATAAAAATTAAGCCAACCAGATGCATTCACTTCTACCTGATAATCTTTTTCTATTTCATTCTTATCTGATTTTGAATTATTGTATTTACTATTTAGTCTATCATTTTCCGAATCCGAAACATATGTACGCCTATATGTTATCTTTTGATGCTTTAAAAAATTATCTTTATATTCCTTTATAAAACTATTCATTCAGCCCCTCCACATAGTGATATCTTGCCTTAATTTTACAACTATTATATAAAAATACAATAATAGTTGCAAGGCAAAAAATTCAAATGGTTCTAAGCACGTAGATTCTTGGGAGTTAGATACCAACAACAAAATATGTTTGTACTAGTTAATTCCCTTAAATATAAATAAATATAGACTGTTTAAGCTATTTATTTACTATTGGCATATAACTTGTATGGCAAATTATTTAAACGGTTCAATGTGTTTTTGGATTTGATTTAAAAGGTACATTAATAATATGTGTGCCTTGATATTGGTGGTTGTACATTATGTACAAGAAAGAACCCTGCTGATTAGTCAAGGCTCTTGATTGAATGTATTTTATTTCTTTATTTTACCTATTCTTTTTTTATTATTTAATAGACGTTTAATGGGGCTTGCTGTCTGGTGAATCTCCTGAAAATCATTACCTGAAAGATTTACATACCGTTTTGTCATAGACATGTCTACATGCCCTAGTTCCTTTTGGAGTCCGAATGCGTGACCTCCACTTCGTAAATGCAATAAAGAAAGCAAATAAATGTCTTAAATCATATGGACTTATATTAAAATCAAGTTCTTTGCTATACAATTCTAATCTATCTCCCCACAAGGTAGTACTAAGCTTTGTACCTTTGCAACTACAAAACACTGGTATATCGTTATTCCAACAGCGTTAATAACTCCTTGCTCATTCAAAAACTTCACAAAAGCCTTTAAGTGCTTTAAACCAGTATTTATTGTTGTGGGATTGTCCAAGACATCTTGTAGATGTGAAACGTAATCGTAGATTGTATTCTGGGTTAACAACATAATATCTGTATCATCCCCAAAATACTGAAAGAACTTTGCCAAATGATGCCTGTAACTCCTAATTGTAGCTTCTGAAAGGTTTTTTCTTTTACAATGTTTGATAAAATCCTCAAAGCAATTTGATAATGTTTTTACTTCTTGTTTTTAAACAGCCATTTTAATTCTTGCCATAATTTTAGTCCACCCTTTCACCAATGGATTATTTGCTGTCAACAGAAAATCCAGAGGTCAAGGGAATAATCGGATAGGAGGGAATTAATTATTTTAATTCCCGACCTTCCACACCACCGTACGTCAGACTGTCTAACAATTAGAAAACATAGTATACTAATCATATGTATTTTAATGTTGGAGGGCACCAATAATGGCATTTTTAAATGGAATAGATAGAACCCAATTTACATATGTTACAACTT